>JAYQWI020000512.1:0-2541 GCA_035871815.2 Candidatus Parabeggiatoa communis | reverse complement strand
TTGGCGAGTTTTTGAACGGCAAAAGCGCAAATTATATTTCACGCAAAAGTTTCGCGGAGCGAAACTTTTGCGTGAAATGGTGGACAGTATATATTAATGACAACATGTCTATCTATTTTATTGTGGAGGATATCATGTACTTAAAAAAGCTTGCTTTAGCGATTCCAGTATTCGCGCTACTTAGCCTAAGTTTTGTCAATTCAGCCCATGCCGTTCCCGCATTTTCTAGGCAACAAGGGGTACCCTGTTCAAATTGCCATACCGCATGGCCCCAATTGAATGAAACGGGCAGGAAATTCAAAGAACTGGGTTATAGATTTCCAGAGGAACTTGATGAGGAGAAAAGCTTTTCTGATCTTTTTGAGGACGGCTTTCCATTGTCAGGCATTATTGCCGCCCGTCCTTTTGATAAAAAGGAACACGGAGACCGGAAAATTCGGGCACTCCACGAAGCTGAACTCATTGCAGCCGGTGCTCTCGGCGCTAAATGGTCCGGTTTTATGGAAATCGAAGCGGAGGATGAAACTGATTTTAAACCGACACTGGCTGCCGCGACACTCAACTACAACTACAACCCCGCGCTTAATGTCCAAGTTTCTTGGGGGCCTTATTTATGGAGTGATGGTTATGGTTTGTTAGCAGATCACCTCCGTCTTACCCGAGGGCATGTGAAAGTGATTGACGAAGTTTTCGGTGGTGCTGATGGCATGTTGCGTGCCACACGACAATCGGTGGGAATTTATGGTCGGCCCCTCTCTAATTTGTTCTATAACGTCGGTTATAGCGGGATAGCTGACGACACGGAAGGCCAAGAAGCGAGCAATCTACACGCTCGTATTGCTTATGATATCAAGCCTGGGATTATGCTCGGTGCCCTCTCTGTGATAGGCGAAAATGCCACAAACAACCAGAATTTTATGCGTAACAGTATTGACTTCCAAGCAGACATCGGTGATGCCCGTATTCAAGGCGCCTATCTCCGTGCGGAAGATGACGTTCTGGAACCTGCAAGTGGAGAAGAAAAGAACAATGCTTGGTCGTTGCAAGGCATGTATGTGTTTAAACAGGGTAAACAACCGACTTGGGTGCCCTTGGTGCGTTACGACGGATATGAACGTGCGGATGGCAAGGATGGCTACGATGAATTGACCTTTAATCTGACTTACTACTTCAGCCAGAACGTCAAAGGTTACTTCGAATACTGGAAGCAGTTCGACGTACCTGATGATAAAACGGATGATAGCCGCGTAACGTTTCAAATGAGCATCGGTTTCTAAATTGATTTTATCTACTCTGGGACACGGCATAAAATAATAGACGCCAATAAACCCCGTTTCTGGTACACACTTGGTGTATCAAAACGACTATCGCGTCAGTTATTTTTTGCCAAGTCCCCTCTATAATAAAGGAGAGCATTACAATGACTAGAAAGACAACCTTGAGTTTAATCGTGGGCGCTTCTCTGTTAGTAGGCTGGACGACATTTGCCGTCGCCGGATCAAGTGGGGCAATGTTGGCTAAAAGGTGCGAAAAATGCCACGGCGATAAAGGCAATAGCGATAAGGACGAAGTACCCAGCATTGCTGGCTTCTCCAGCAAGTACTTCATTAAGACCATGAAGGCATACAAAAGGAAGAAGCGGCTAGGCAAGACATTCAAGCCCGAGGGGAAGAAGGCTACCGATATGAATGCTATTGCCAAGCGTCTCAACAACCAAAAACTGAATGCGTTAGGCGACTATTTCGCTGCCCAGACATTCATACCCCGCTCGCAATACGTTGATTTTGGCCTTGCGAGTCAAGGTGAAGTGGTCTACGAAAAACGGTGTAAAAAATGTCACGAGGACAATGGCAGTAATCCAGACAATGATACTGGTATACTGGCAGGACAGTGGACGCCCTATTTGAAATCCGAGCTTGATCAGTTCATGAGCGGCGAGCGAAAAATACCGAAGAAGATGAAGAAACAGCTTGACAAACTGGTAGATGGCGATATTCCGGCCGTCCTTCATTTCTTTGCGAGCCAACAGTAATTTGATTTCCATTTGATTTCCGCAGGCTTTCCCCAGCTTGATCTCGCTACGCTCGGAACGAAGTCTCAGCTTTTTAGGTAAACGTTTTTGCGCGAAAAAATTTGCGACGCTCCGATTTTAGTGAAAAATTTATTTTGCGAAGGCTCATAATTATTTAAGTTTTTGATTAAAATAATATTTATAGGTTGTAAAGTGTTTTTGTTGCCTGCCTTTTAAGCGGGCGCATTCAAAAAAAAATGTCATTATCAATCTCAATCAGGCCGTCGCAAAATAAATTTGGACGAAAATCGGGCCGTCGCAAAATAAATTTTTCACTAAAATCGGGCCGTTGGTTTCAGCTTTTCAGGCAAGGCGGCCTATTTATAGCTGTGCTATAGGAGTCTAGTTATGTTGAATGCCAGTGACACTTCAACACATCAAATCCGTATATGGGATTTGCCAACTCGTTTCTTTCATTGGTTACTCGTTGTTGCCTTTATTCTTGCTTGGCTCAGTCAAGGCGATGATCG
>JAYQWI020000511.1:0-3487 GCA_035871815.2 Candidatus Parabeggiatoa communis | reverse complement strand
TTCTTGGGTACCCAGAACATTGGTTGCTTTAAGAGTATGGTATGGGTAAACAAAATTAACCAATGCACCATTATGATATATAACATCAATTTGATTAGCTAAGTCCTGAAATTGTTGTTCTGAAAGTGCCAAAAGTGGCTGGGACAGTTCTCCAATGATAGGGATGATTCTGGAACGAAACGTTTCATTCCAAAGAAAATAGGATTCAAGCTTGCTCTGGAGTCTCTTTTGGCCTTCGTCAGCGTTTTCAGCCCGAACCAGGCAATAGATATTTGCCGTTGTTTGCACCAGGAGTTCATAAAGTAAATAAGCACCCAGAAAGCCAGTTGCTCCGCTCAAGAAGATAGATTTGGGAAGGGCCTTAACGGATACTGCTGGCAGTTGAATAGTCGAATCTAAAACGGCTTCCGCATTGAGATCGATGACGGTTTTCGTGGCAACGATTCCTACCTGACGAATCTGCTCAATGGTTTGGGCCATTCTAGCAATTGTGGGTGATTCAAAAAGTTGGCGTAATGGGATAGCCACGGATAAAGTCTCACATATTCGTGACATTAGTTGGGTGCTGCTGAGAGAATGACCACCCAATTCAAAGAAGTTGTCATGAATGCCAACTCGCTCAAGACCCAACACCGAAGCCCAGATGCCAGCTAACAATTTCTCATCTGGTGTTCGAGGCGTGACAAACGTTTTTTCTGATACCTTAAATAGGTGGGTTTCGCTTCGCTCTACCCACCCTACAAGTGCCTTACGATCTATCTTACCATTTGGTGTGAGTGGCAGGGTATCGATTATGACAAAGGCCGAGGGTACCATATAATCGGGTAATCGTTCAGTCAGGAAACTGCGTAATGCTGTATTTTCAATGACTTGCCCTTTATGCAATACGATATAGGCAACTAAACGCTTGTCCGTTTGCGATACTTCATGGACAATCACGGCATTTTCTTTAACAAAAGGATGTTGAGCCAATGCCGCTTCAATTTCACCCAATTCAATCCGAAAACCACGAATCTTGACTTGGTTATCTATGCGACCCAAATATTCGAGGTTGCCATCGGGCAGATAGCGGACTAAATCGCCCGTTTTGTAGAGGCGTGAATCTTTAGATCGGCGAAGCCAATTGGGTTCTTTACTAAAGGGATTTTTGATGAATTTTTCGGCAGTCAAATCAGGACGGTTGAGGTAGCCGCGAGCGACACCTGCACCACCGATGTGAAGTTCGCCGGGGACACCGATTGGAACCGGTTGCAAATACTGATCTAAAATGTGGATTTGGGTGTTGGCAATGGGATGGCCTATGGAAATAGGAGCTGTTGTTACCGTGATTTGAGCCATCAAAGACCAAATAGTGGTTTCAGTGGGGCCATACAAATTCCATAAGCTTTGACATTTTTCCAATAATTGTGTCGCCAATTGAGGGGGTAACGCTTCGCCACCACAAAGGATTTTTAATTGAGGGGTACTTTTCCAACCGCTTGTTAGCAGTAAATACCATGTTGCGGGGGTGGCTTGCATGACCGTAATGCCATCATGGTTCAACTTTTCTAATAACCGTAGACCATCAGTCACCTCGACACGACTGGCTAAAACAATTTTAGCACCCACTATTAAGGGCAAATAGAGTTCCAGTGCCGCAATATCAAAAGAAATCGTAGTGATAGCGAGAAATACGTCAGCAGAAGTCAAGCAGGGCTGTTTTTGCATCGAAGTTAAGAAATTCAGTAACGATAAATGACCAATTTGCACACCTTTAGGATTTCCCGTCGAACCAGACGTATAAATCACATAGGCCAAGTTTTCAGAACCAACCCCACTGACTATATTTTCAGAACTCAACCGTGGCAGCTTTTCTGCCTCAACATCTAAACAAACTATCTGCGCTTTCGTTTCTGGCAATTCTCCTTTTAAATGGAATTGAGTCAACAACACTGGCACTTGTGCATCTTCCAACATAAACGCTAAACGCGCTGTTGGATAAGTTGGATCAAGCGGCACATAAGCACCCCCAGCTTTGAGAATACCGAACAGCCCAATCACCATTTCACAAGAACGCTCAACGCAAATCCCCACCAAGACTTCCGGTTTGACTCCCAAAGTTTGTAGATAGTGGGCCAGTTGATTGGCTTTGGTATTTAATTCTTGATAAGTTAGTTGTTGATCTTCAAATACCACTGCAATGGCTTCTGGTGTGGTATCGACTTGGGCCTCAAATAATTGATGAATACACAAGTCTTGAGGGTAATCGCTGGCGGTGTCATTCCATGCCAACAGTTGTTGTTGTTCGACTTTGGTGAGTAATGGTAATTCGTGAATGGGTGTGTTGGGATTGTCCACAATGCCCGTCAATAAGGTTTGCAAATGACCCGATAAACGTTCTATGGTGGCGCGTTCAAATAAATCCGTGTTGTATTCCAACTTCCCGGAAAGTCCCGAAACCGTTTCTGTCAATTCCAACGTGAGATCAAATTTAGCGGTGACACTTTCCAATTCTAACAAGGTTAAACGTAGCCCGGCTAATTCCAAATAGGGTAGTTCGGCATTTTGTAACACGAACATGACTTGAAAGAGAGGCGCGTGACTTAAGTTACGCTCGGGTTGTAATGCTTCCACCAACTGTTCAAACGGAATATCTTGATAGGCATAAGCCTCTAGTGCGACTTGTCGCGCTTTAAGTAAAACGTCCTCAAACAGTGGATTTTTGGCCAAATCAAGGCGTAATACCAGCGTATTAACAAAAAAGCCAAAAATAGATTCCGTTTGAATCTGGGTACGATTAGCGATGGGCGAACCAATCACAATATCGCTTTGCCCGCTGTAGCGAGACAATAAGATGGCAAAAGCTGACCAGAGTGTTATAAAGAGTGTGGTACCCGTTTGTTGACTCAGGTGTTTTAGTTGAGTTGTTAGCTCCGGCGATAAAGAAAAAGATAAACTGGTTCCTTGATAACGTTGTATTGGAGGACGTTTTGAATCGGTTGGCAATTCCAGTAACGCTGGCACCCCGGCCAGTTGCTGTTTCCAATACTTGACTTGTTCTTCAAGCACTTCTCCCGTGAGCCATTGTCGTTGCCAGTGGGCAAAATCCACATATTGAATGGGTAGTGGTGGCAAAGGTGAAGGTTGTCCTTGCAAAGCGGCTTCATAAATAACACGCCACTCCCGAACAAAAACACCGAGAGACCAAGCATCTGCAATGATATGGTGCATGTTCACCTGCAAAATGTGTGATGTTGCACCCAATTGGAATAGTGTCGCCCGAAATAAGGGCCCGGTTGCTAAGTCAAACGGACGCATTGCCTCTTCTTTCAGTAAGCGTTGAATTTCTGAATCTTGTTCTGCCTGCGATAAGGCGCGTAAATCTAAAAGGGCTAATTGGAAAGCTTCCTCTTCAATTTGCACCAAAGGTACCGCATTTTGGGTTGGGAAAGTGGTTCGCAAACTCTCGTGACGCTGTACCAAGGTTTGAAAACTGAGTGAAAGTGCT
>JAYQWI020000510.1:0-1652 GCA_035871815.2 Candidatus Parabeggiatoa communis | reverse complement strand
TAGGGGTTGAGTGATAAATGCTAATCCCTTGTTCTTTGATACACGCTTTTATTGGATTGGCTCAACGGTCTTCTTTTATGTTAATGGGGTATAACGTCGCGCCGTTTAATAACGCGCCAAAAATATCCATCACTGCGGCATCAAAACTATAAGCAGAGAACAATGTTAGCTTATCATTAGCGTTGATATGCAGATTATTGGTGTAATTGCGGATGAAATGCAGTACATTACGATGGTTTTGCATTACCCCTTTGGGTTGTCCGGTTGAACCTGATGTGTAGAGAATATAGGCTAGGGTGTCTGGTGAGACAACGGATGCGAGTACAACCTCTTTCTCCCCAATTTTTTCAGGTTGAGCGTCATCAATATTGATAACCGAAAGAACAGGACTTCTCAATTCTTGTGCCAGTTCCCAATTTTTATTATTGGTTAATAAAACACGGGCTTGTGAATCCTGCAAGATATAACCTAATCTTTGGATGGGCAAATCTGGCGCAAGGGGTACATAAGTTAAACCTGCCTTCAATACGCCAAATAGGCCAACAATCATTGAAGTTTCATGTTCAAAAAATAAAGCAATATTACCATGCTGACACGCTTTCAAAAGCGTTTTGGCTACTTGATTGGCGCGTTCATCCAATGCAAAATAAGTTAATGCGTCATGCTGGGTTTGAACAGCGATATGATCTGGAACCTTTCTGACTTGTTGTTCAAAGCGTTCTGGAATGGATTGTTCAATGTCAGCTTGGCTAAATTCCGTAAAGGGATTGGTTGGCTGAGCAGGGATATCACTGCGGCAAAGCTGATGACGTTCTGCTTCGGTTAAAATCCGCAAAGCCGAAAGGGAGGTTTCTGGGGCTGCGATAATACTTTCCAACAAAGTCTGAAAATGGCCCACCATGCGTTGTATTGTCGCAGCACTGAACAGGGCGGTATTATATTCAAACCAACCCGTTAATTTACCATCCCTTTCAAATAACTCAAGGGTTAAATCAAATTTAGCTGTGCCAGTGTAGATATTATCCAAATAAGTATCTAATGGTTGGATTGAAGATCCAACCAAATTTAAATTTGGCAAATCAAAGTTTTGCAGTAGAAAAAAAACTTGAAACAAAGGAGGATAGCTCAAATCACGTTCTGGCTGTATGTGATCGACTAGGCTTTGAAAGGGCAAGTCTTGATTGCCATAAGCAGCCAAAGCTTTTTCACGAACTTGCTGTAAAAATGAGGTAAAGCTTATCTGTCCAGAGGGATGAGTGCGAAACACTAAATTATTAATAAATACCCCGATTACCTTTTCCCACTCGACACGTTGTCTTCCAGCCGCTGCGCTACCAATAACGACATCCGTTTGCCCTGTATAGCGAAACAACAAGGTTTTAAAAGCGGCCAACAAAGTCATAAATAAAGTCACATCTTGCTCATGACTCAATTGATTTAAGGCGGTTGTGAGTGATGGTGAAATAATGATGGGTTCCAGTGCGCCATGGTAACTTTGCACCGGGGGGCGTGGATAATCTATGGTGGGCAATTCCAATATGGGCAATGGGCCTTTTAATTGTGATTGCCAATACGCTAATTGTGATTGGTATTGCTCGCTTTGTAGACATTGCGTTTGCCACTGGCAAAAATCAATGTATTGATGACCCACC
>JAYQWI020000509.1:0-12533 GCA_035871815.2 Candidatus Parabeggiatoa communis | reverse complement strand
CATTAACTGCTCCTAAAAAGTTAGACAAAGTTGGACATTTTTAGGTAATTCGCTCTCTGTTGATACCTCCTTCGATATGCAACTAGAGTCCTGGTTGAGCATTCCCAACCGTTGGCATCAGTCCCGTTCTGACGTTCTCATTCAACCATGTACTTTACGAATTGAAGACAGTCCCTTTGGGGTCAAATTAGCCTCCAAGCCGAGGCTGGAACACCAATTTACCAATCTTCACTTCTCAATACCAGGTACGAGAAAACCTTTCTCGTTATGAGTCAACCTGACTCATCAGTCATTATTAGGGTGACTTAGTTATATTTTCAAGTCCTCAAAATTTATTGGACAAATTGTACAAGAAAGTCTAACTTTGTCCCATTTTTTGATAGCCGTTAATTTGACTCTCATTGGAGAGTCACAGAGACTTAAGCGCTTGCAGCAATTCTGCCGCCATTTTCTGTCCATCACCATATAACAGGCGCGTATTATCCGCATAAAACAGATCATTTTCAATACCAGAGAAACCGGTACCCCGCCCTCGTTTGATGACAACCACGTTTCTTGACTTATCAGCATTCAAAATGGGCATACCATAAATGGGGCTATCGGGATTAGTACGGGCCGCTGGATTCACCACATCATTGGCACCAATCACTAAAGCCACATCCGTTTGCTCAAACTCCTCATTGATTTCCTCAAGATCAAAAATCATATCATAAGGCACACCAGCTTCAGCCAATAACACATTCATGTGTCCAGGCATACGTCCAGCCACCGGATGAATCGCAAACTTGACACGTACACCGCGATCAGTCAATGCCTTCGTCAATTCCCAAATTTTATGTTGAGCCTGTGCGACTGCCATACCATAACCAGGAACAATAATCACTTGTTCACCATAAGCCATCATAATCGCCGCATCCGTCGCGTCAATCGGTTTCAAACTACCTTCTACATCATCTCCGGCCGCCGCCTCTTGTCCACCCTTGGCACCAAAACCGCTAAATAATACATTAGTCAACGGCCTATTCATCGCTTTCGCCATCAATTGTGTCAACAACGTACCTGCTGCCCCAACGACAGTGCCAGCAATAATCATAGCCGCATTGCCCAGCACAAAGCCTTCAAAACTAACAGCAAGTCCAGTCAAAGCGTTGAACAGAGAAATCACAACCGGCATATCAGCGCCACCAATGGGCAAAGTCATCAACACGCCAAACAATAATGCTATCGCAAAAAACGAAATGATCAGAGCAGTCGTCGCCTCTGAGCCTTGAATAATGATTATAGTACCCAATGCCACAGTGATTACAAACAGCACCAAATTCAAAACTTGTTGCTTGGAAAAGATCACGGACTTTTTCATCAAACCTTGCAACTTGGCAAACGCAATGATTGAACCTGAAAAAGAAATACTACCGATCACAGCCCCTAACACCGCTAATGTTTGCACCGTCAGGCCAAGCGTCGTTCCTTTGACCAATTCAACTGCCGCAATACTCGCCGCAGCGCCACCACCCATACCATTATAAAGGGCAATCATCTGTGGCATATCAGCCATAGCCACCCGTTTAGCAAACCACCAAGATGGCAACGCACCGATCATAATAGCGAGGATTATCCAACCCAAATTATCGGTGGGGTACAAAAAAGTCGCCAGGGTAGCCAATATCATACCCACGCCAGCCCACAAGATACCGCCCCGCGCCGTCACTGGTGAACACATTTTTTTGAGGCCAAGAATAAACAACACCGCCGCCAAAAAATAAAAACTTTCAATGAACAAATTTTGCCAAGAAGTCATCGGCGGCTCGTGAGGCATCGTGTCCGCGACTTGAGTGACTTCACTGAGTTTTGGCACCTCAGCCATTTTTGGCATAGACTCCGTTAACATTAATAGTTCATTATTATTAAAGGCTGAAGTTTCAGCCAATGCCACAGAGGTCGCTTTGGTTTCAGCAACGTATTTTGAAACCACATCTTCTAATAATGGCAAATTATCCTTGGTTTGCAACCAATCAGACTCCGTTTTTGACAAACTTTCCTGCGCCAAAGCGTTTTCTAAAGCCTCTTGAATCATGCTGATTTCGCCTCCCTTTTACTACTCTTGAACATGTCTAACATGCGCTCTGTCACAAAATAACCGCCCACCGCGTTGCCCGTTGCCAACACGACACCGATAAAACCAATGGATTTCTCCAACGTACTATCAGCATGGCCCAGCGCCACCATCGCGCCCACTAACACAATGCCATGCACAAAATTAGAACCTGACATCAGTGGCGTATGCAAAATCACCGGCACACGAGAAATCACTTCATAGCCGGTAAAGGCCGCCAGCATAAAAATATATAATGCTGTAAATCCCGCAAATCCTTCAATCATCATTTTGCTCCTTCTACTAATTCTCGTGTTGGTACATGTTTAATTTCTCCCCCATGAGTCAAGCTACAACCCACAATCACCTCATCCTGCCAATCTATCTGCAACGCCCCCTCTTTAATCATCGGAGACAACAAATTAAACACATTTTTCGCATACATTTCACTGGCATGAATCGGCGTTTGACTCGGCACATTCAAAGGGCCATGAATAACAACACCATTATGCGTTATGGTTTGACCCGGCTGAGTCAATTCACAATTACCGCCCCCCTCAGAAGCTAAATCAATAATCACAGCGCCTGGTGCCATATCTTCAACCATCGCCTGGCTAATAATTTTAGGCGATGGACGACCAGGCAGCGCCGCCGTCGTGATAACCACATTCGCCGCGGCAATATGTTTAGCTAAAAGAGCCTGCTGTTGTTGCTTTTCCGAATCCGTCAACTCACGGGCATACCCCCCTTCACCTTCACCCTTGATTTCCATTTCAACAAACTTAGCCCCTAAAGACTCCACTTGTTCTTTAGTAGCCGAGCGCACATCGTAACCTTCCACCATCGCCCCTAAACGCCTAGCGGTAGCAATCGCTTGTAAACCCGCAACGCCCGCCCCTATCACCAACACTTTAGCCGGCCTGATAGTACCCGCCGCCGTTGTCAACATCGGAAAAAACACACTCGCCAAATCGGCCGCCATGATCACCGCCTTATAACCCGCCACAGCGGCCTGCGAAGACAAGGCATCCATAGATTGAGCGCGAGAAATCCGTGGCACCAACTCCATCGCCAGGCTCGTGATATTATGATCACGCATCAGAGCAACCGTTTGCGGATAAAGATGCGGAGACATAAAGCCTATAACCACTGTACCCGGCTTCATCAACTGAATTTCCGCCTCTGTCGGCGGTTGCACTTTCAAAACAACCTCCGCTTGTTGATAAAGCGCCTGAGCATCATCAACAAACTGCACATTTTCAAACGCGGCATCCCTAAAATGAGCGCTCGAACAAGCCCCTTTTTCTATGACAACAGTTACGCCTAATTTAACTAAACGTTTAGCAATGTCAGGTACCAAAGCCACGCGCCGCTCATCAGGCGAGAGTTCTTTTGGTACCGCCACACATACTGGCATATTAATATATCCTTTAAGTTGATAGTTTAAATTGTGAACATTCGATTGTGAACATTCGATCAGCGAATGCGTGTATGAATCATTGTATCCTAACACCCTACTCTATGCACACAAGCGTTAAGGGTTATCTTACCAGCTATCCGTTTTCAAATTATGAACCAAAAACACACACATTGACACTGTATTTTTATATCACCATAAAATAATTAAAAATCAGATACTTATACACTGTTGTCCTTTGTGGCCCTCTGTGTTCTCTGTGTTGAAAAAAATTTTTACAAATTGATAGATATTAAATAAGAGTTATTCTGATAATTGAATAGCTATTATAAGCATAAGTTATTCATTATATTATGGAAAGAGCTTGATTATATCACATAAAAAAAGCCCCTTGGCATAACCAAGAGGCCTGTCTGAATCAGTACAACGAAGAGAACACAATACGACTTTTTTCCAAAGGGAAGCTGCGCGAAATACGCGAATTTTTGTCTTATTGCTGACAAAAGGCCCGGGTGCATTTCTATTTTCCCGATTATAACCAAAGCCCCAACAACCTCGAAGGGGTTGGGGTGTTGTTTATATTTCCCTCAGGTTGCACCTTTTCAAGCAAAAGTTTTTGCACGCCAAAATTAACCCATTTGGCCTAAGTACAATAGCGGGAAAATAGAAATGCGCCCGTAGATAAGTTTTTACGTTGTCTTTAATATCTTACGTTTGAGAACTGAAATACGCTTTCTACCACGATGAAATAAATTTAGTTTCGTTGATACATTCATAGAAAAATCCCCTTATCCGTTGTACTATAGATCGCTTGCTGCCCACCACAAATGCTTGTGTCTAACGATGTCCGGTGGAACGTGGTATTTATGGCATTTCCTCAATAATTTTCATCGTTTCTACGCTGACAGTACAAACTCGTTGTAATAAATCAATCACTTGTGCTTTGTAATCCGCAAACCGATAGGTATTGAAATTTTCAGCAATGCTTTGATCACGGGGCTTTTTTTCTTTATATTGATCCAGTATCCATTCTAAAGCACTGCGATTGCCCAATTTATAATTCCAAGCCTCAAAGGGAATGCCTTGTAATGTCGTGATCTCATCTAACTGGATTTTACCCGCTTCTTTGTCAGCTTTCAGTTTGGGCTTGTTTTGCTTGTTAGTCTCTCTCTCGATTTGCTTGAGCGGGTATTTTTCTACACACTCGTAGTTTAAATGTAAATCCATCAATTGTTTGCCCCAGTTGCCCCATTGGGAAAAGTATTCATAAAACGGGAGGCGCGGAAATTCTCGCTTTAAGTTGAGGGCGTATTTTTCCCGATAAGCCGGATGATGTAATACGGCGTAAGTGTAGTGAAAAATGTTCTCCTTGGTGATCTTGTCATCTTGGTAATGAGTTTGGAATTGGGTTAAGCCCCAGTCGGTTATATTGTCTTGGCGGTTGCCTTCTGAATCGTAGCGATAAAGTGGGAAACATTGACTAATTCTCGAACCAATACCATGATCTATAACGTTTTTTGAACATTGAATGACAAAAGGGACTTGTTTATGAATTGTCATCCATATAACAACATTAGTACTGTCAACTTTTGGAAAAAAGGTTGATTGTAATGATTTAGTGTTTGTGACGACATCATCAAAATAAATATATTTTTTGACAAATGGGCGATAAACAGAATTTCTGATATGATAATCAGAAAAAGTCGTTCTAAGTCTTTTTTTGACGTTATTCCTGATGCTATCACTCCATTTTATTTGACTTGATTTCGTCATCAAATTTAAAAAATCTTCCGATTTATCAGGTGAATTTTCCCATTTTTCAACCTCTAAATTGTAATCTTCTAAGAAACAAATAACCTTTCTTTTTAAGTTATCTAAATCATAATCATAAGCCCATTCATCTCTTGAGGTTAAAATGCCACTAGAAAACAATTTAAAAACTGCCCTTTCCTCTGTCTGCGACTTAGCCAATTTAGTCTCTTTATTAGCCAAAGGCAATAACTCATCAAAGTCATTATCAGCAATATTAAGCCAATTATGATTTTTATCCGGCATGATTCTTTCAAACTCAATTTCCTGAAATTGGGAAGTGCTTAGAAATGCCAATTTATCTTCGGCTGTTTCCATTTCTGGGCGGCGCGCATAATGAATTTTGCACGTAGAGACGCGATGCTTCGCGTCTCTGGGCTTCGCATTTTCCTGATTCACGTTTTTGTGATGCTTCGCAGAGACGCGAGGCATCGCGTCTCTACTCTTTACCATAAACGAAATCGCTACCCCCGTTTGAATCCTAAACACATTATTTTGAGTGCCAGATAATTTTGGATTTTTACGAACATCTCCCCCTAAATCAACAATATAAATATCATTAAATTCCTCCACAACCACTTTTCTAAACCCATCAAAAGTACGCGCATCCAAAAAAGAGGAATTAGTGACAAACGCTAAAATGCCATTTTCTGACAACCGATTACTTGCCCAACGAAAAAACCGTGCATACATATCATAAAGCTTAGTCTTCTGCGCCGTGCTGTTGGCAATATAAGTTCGCTTAATCGCTTCGTCTATTTCTGGATATTCACGATTTTTGTTATTGTCATTCTCATTTTGCTGATTCGCATTATAAGGTGGATTAGCAATAATCACTGATATTTTACGCTGGTTTTGTTCCTCAATCCGTTTCGCATTGCCTTCCCCTAAACCCAATGAAAAACCCGTTTGCTGATTTTTATATTCATGCTTAAAACCGACATTGTCTAGCGTATCGACAAAACAAATGTTGCTAAACTCTTCATAATGCCCCATTTTTTGCCGATAAGTATATTCAATGTTCAAGTTGGCAATATAATAGGGCAAGATAGCCACTTCATTACAATGAATCTCGTTTTTATATTTAGCGGGCAATCTCAAAGTGGGCAAATATTCAATCAATTCAGTAATAAACGTGCCGGTGCCCGTCGCCGGATCAAGAATGTCCACATTATCATCAGCTAACAACCGGTTAAAATGCTTATCCAATAAATAGTCAGTGCTTTTAATCATAAATTGCACGATTTCATTGGGCGTATAAACAATGCCTAATCTATCCGCTCCTTTGGGATTATAGGTTTTATAAAAATTCTCATAAATCACTTTGAGGAACTTTTGTTTTTCGTGATGATTACTAATATTAGCCGCTTCCCGCCGTATCACGGCATAATAACTTTCAATGGATTGCAACGTCTGTCGGCGAATTTGACCCGTAAAAAAAGTCTTGACGACAGATTCCAATTCCTGAGCGATGACATTCTCCCGATGAAATTGGCTCTCATTAAACACTGTCAAGAAAATATCCTCAGTTAAAATATGCTGAATAACCATTTCCCGAATATCAAACGCATTGATTTTGGGATTGATAGATTCTTGACAAAGCGTAAATAGCTTTTTAAAAGCCGCGAGAAAGTTTTTATTGGTTTTGGATTGACTCTCTAAAGTCGAACGTAAAGTGGTTACAATGGTGGGTAAATCCGCTTTGAAATGCAGTATAGCTTGTCTAAAATCCCGCACTTCTGGACGTTCATAGTTGATAAACTGCGTCAAGATGTGATCGAGTTTATCCGGCGCCTTCATGTTGATTCGCAACACTTCATGCCCATTTTGAATCAAGACAGCCGTTTGAGAATCTTCAAAAATAATATTATCATTGGGATATCCTTTGAAAAATTTATCGTCAATTTCCTTGTCCAAATCGTCAAAGGTATCCTTCGCTTCCCAATAACCCCAGGTTAGACGTAACGCATCCTTGACGATGCCATCTATACGAACTGAGGTATTTTTTGTCGTTTTATAATACAATTCAGGAACGAGCGTAAAATTTTGGGGTTCACAATAACTATTCAACAAATTTTCAAATGCCCCACGAATAGATTGTTCATTTTGAGAGCCACCACGTTGAATTAAATTATCAAGAGTTTTGTAATAGGTTTGAATTTGTAATTTAGACATAATAGTAGCCCGTAGGAGCAATCCCTTGCGGTTGCCCTTAATTAAAATAAAATTTTTGCCAGATAATCAATGGATGTGGTTTCTAAATAAAGTGGTTGTTCTACCTGATGTTGAGTTTCTGTTGTCATTGCCCTTTTCAAATACCTCATTAGTTTGTTTCATTAGCCATTATTTACAGTTGATGAACCAAACCTTTTCAAAATCCGAGTCCAAGCAATACGTGGTTTTGCCAAGTTGAATAATTTTATAATACAATATTTATACTTTAAGCTAAAAAAGTATACCATAAAATAATTTTGTCAAGCGTCAAGGCTTAAAATTCTTACCACCTATCATTATATCTTCAATGTAGAGACGCGATGCTTCGCGTCTCCGGTTCGTTTCGACGCGATGCTTCGCGTCTCCGGTTCGTTTCGACGCGATGCCTCGCGTCTCCGGTTCGTAGAAAGAGACGCGAAGCATCGCGTCTCTACATAGCATTATAGAAAACAGATAGGTAGTAAAGGGGTGGTAAGCTTACCATCTATCAGTTTGTCAAAAGTACTTAGGAGAAGGGATTGTTTCCATTGTTTCGACGCGATCGCTCGCCTCGAAACAAAAACCGAGACGCGAGGCATCGCGTCTCTACAAAAACCAAAACACGAAGCATCCCGTCGAAACGAAGCATTATAGAAAACGGATAGGTGGTAAGGGGTGCTAAATCTTATACTGTGACGAAGTGCTACTCTGTGGTATTCTGTGTCAAAACGTCACGCAAAACTTTATTTATAATAAGGGTGTTCCTTAATAGAAGTCATTCATTTTGCGTATAACACCCCAATAAGTGACATTATTTGGGAACAGGTTTAATTTAAAAGTCAAAAATGACAGGAAAAAGCAATGGAGACAAAAGTTAAGCCTGATGATGATCCAAAACGATCCCTGTTCAAAATCCTTTATAATAAGCAATCCTTGTAGTTATCATTCACATTCCTTATTTTAATTATGAATCACCCCAATCAAAAATTCACATTTGCCACATCAAACTTACCCACCGATAACCAGCCCGTTGAATGTTTAGGAAACACCTTTGAAAACGAGGCAGATCGTCGCGCCTACTTCACTGAACAACTCAAAGACAAAATACAACAAACTGAATTTAAAAAGATATCCGGTTTTCCACAGGCCACTGAAGAGGCGATTTTAGCCCTATCCGATCCCCCTTACTACACCGCTTGCCCCAATCCTTGGCTACCCGATTTCATGAAACAATGGACAGCAGCAAGCCAAAACCGCAGCTATCACCGCGAACCCTTTACTGCTGATATCAGCGAAGGTAAAAATGATCCCATTTATACCGCCCATGCTTACCATACCAAAGTGCCCCACAAAGCGATTATGCGCTACATTCTGCACTACACCGAACCTGGTGATATAGTTTTTGATGGATTTTGTGGAACCGGCATGACTGGTGTCGCAGCCCAACTCTGTGGCGATAAAGCAGCTGTTGAATCGCTCGGTTATCGCGTATCAAGCGAGGGCACTATTTTAGAATCACAACCAGACGATAATGACAAAAACACTTGGAAACCCTTCTCCAAACTCGGGGCACGGAGAGCGATTTTAAATGATTTATCGCCCGTAGCAACCTTTATCGCCTACAACTACAATAAACCCGCGCCCGCACTCGCCTTTGAACAAGCCGCACTGCAAATTTTGCAAGAAATTGAAACCACATTAGGCTGGATGTATCAAACTCTGCATACTTGCACCAAAGAGATTGACAAAACGACGATCAAAAAAATACTGTTAGGTGAAATAGATCGCCCAGACAGCATCACCTTAGGCCAGATCAATTACACTGTCTGGTCCGATGTTTTTACTTGTCCAGAATGTGCTGGCGAAATCGTCTTTTCGTTTGTCGCTATCAATAAAGACACTGGAAAGGTACGCGAAGAATTTCCTTGTCCTCACTGTGATGTTCGATTAACAAAACGCAAAATGGAAAGGGCCCTTATCACCACATTTGATAAGATTCTGGGGCAAACCATTAAACAAGCTAAACAAGTTCCTGTCCTGATCAATTACAGGGTTGGCAAACAACGCTATGAAAAAACACCGGATCAATTTGATCTCGCTCTACTGGAAAAAATAGAGCAAAGCCCTATTCCATACTGGTTTCCTCTTGACAAAATGATAGACAGTCATGAATCCCGATCTCATAAGCGACTCGGCATCACGCATGTCCATCATTTTTATACGAAAAGAAGTTTATGGGTACTCAGTGCATTGATACACAAAAGCCAAAAAGCTGAATCTCACGCTTTACAAAGTTTATGTCGTTTTTTGTTTCAACAATGGGCAGTTGGCTTTTCCAAACTCAACCGTTACTCACCCGGCCACTTTTCGCAAAATAATCGCAATTTAAGCGGCACACTCTATATTGGTTCACAACTCGCGGAGGTTTCGCCACGCTACGCATTCACTGAAAAAATTCAACGGATTAAAACGGCCTTTGCCCAAAATCAGCTCAAAACGGCGTTAATCTCAACACAAAGTGCCACATCGCTTGAACTGGAAGAAGCCTGTTTTGATTATATTTTTCTTGATCCGCCTTTTGGCTCCAATCTCATGTATTCAGAACTTAATTTTCTATGGGAAGCTTGGCTAAAAATCTTTACCAATAAAGAACCTGAAGCGATTGTCAATAAAATCCAGAGTAAAACGTTAGCCAACTATCATGTTTTAATGACGAATTGTTTTAGAGAAGCTTTTCGCTTACTTAAACCAGGGCGCTGGATGACCGTCGAATTTTCCAACACGCAAGCCAGTGTCTGGAATATCCTCCAAACGGCCCTGCAAGAAGTGGGTTTTGTCGTCGCCAATGTTTCCGCTTTAGACAAAAAACAAGGGAGCTTTAAAGCGGTTACTACCAGCACGGCAGTCAAGCAAGATTTAATCATCTCTGCTTACAAACCCAATGGCGGCCTCGCAAAGCGTTTTCAAAAAGCGGGTGGTACAGAAGCTGGCGTATGGGCATTTATCAATAGCCACTTGAAATACTTACCTTCCAGTAAAAAAAGCAAAGCGGGTGAACTCGAATTTATTGCCGAAAGAGAACCCCGTATATTATATGATCGGATGCTGGCTTATTTGATCCTACATGGCTATCCCGTACCGATATCAAGTCAGGCCTTTCAGGCAGGATTACGACAACGTTTTCCAGAACGAGATGGGATGATTTTTCTACCTGAACAAGTGACCGAATATGAACGTCAGCGCCGTTTAACCAACCAAGTGCCTCAACTTGAAATAGCGGTTTCAGACGAGCGTACTGCCATTGATTGGCTGAACAATTTTCTTAAAAAACGCGCGGCGACTTACCAAGAAATACATCCTGAATTTATCAGATTACTGGGTGCGGGCTGGAAAAAATATGAAATCCTACCCGAATTGGACACCTTATTAGAATTTAACTTTCTCAAATACAATGGCACGGGCAACGTTCCTCCCCAAGTTCACAGTTATTTAAATCATTTCAAAGATTTACGCAACCTTGCAGCTGACGATCCAGAATTACAAAAACGGGCCACAGAACGTTGGTATGTGCCTGATCCCCAGCAAGCTTATGATCTGGAAAAATTACGCGAAAAACACCTCTTGCGTGAATTTGAAACTTACCGTCAACAGACTCAAAAACGACTGAAACAATTTCGCCTTGAAGCGATTCGAGCGGGTTTTAAAAAAGCTTGGAGTACACGCGATTATTCGCTGATTTTGCAAATGGCTGAAAAACTACCGAAATTTGTTCTACAAGAAGACGATAAACTGTTGTTATGGTACGATCAAGCCTCAATTCGTCAGGAAGAATTAGAAGGTAGGAAAGGGGAAATGGAAAATGGGAATTAATTAGAGGAGAATAGGGCATCAATCGTTTTCATAATCGCTCCAAACGCTTGCCCACCATTCTTAGCGTCTTAGCGGCTTGGTGTGAGTTTTATCTCACGCAAAGGCGCTTGCCTCACAAAGATGAATGGATAATTGGATGGGATGGTGGGGCTGCTAAACGATGGCGTTAATCTTATTTCTAACGCAAGAGACGCAAGAGACGCAAGAGAAGCTTCGATTCAAATTAGGCAAGGCACTGAAATTGGGAATTGTGCCTGTCAGTTGATTAGAATTAAGAGAAAGCACCTGCAGCTAAAGACGCTAAAGTTTTTAATATAAACGCAAAAGCTGATGCTTTTTGAATCACTTTATCGGAAATGGGCAAGATTGGTATATTTTTGAAAAATGATGGTATTGCTATCAAGCAACATGACTATTCTCTCCCTACTAATGGATTATCTTGACGCATTTCACGTTGCCAGGCTACCGGATCATCAATACCTGGGCCACCGTTATCAGCTATTTTTTGTAAGATTTCAATGGCTTTATTGTTTGCCGATAACTCAGGCTTGGGTAATTCATCAAGTATGGTAACCAGTACTTTTATTGATCGCTGCTGCGATTCTGGTGGTATTTGATCAAGCCACTGTAAACAATCGTTGTTTAATAAGGCATTATAAGTTTGCAACATATTTATTTACTCCAGTGCATCGTTCATACAATACTTCCCGGGGTGGATAGCTATCTTGAGCCTTTTTTAAGGGTTTTGCCGGACGCGACAAATAATCTTGCATAGCAGCGGCATACGCTTTTTCTTGTTGTGATGGCGTTTGATCATGATGCTTTTCACAGGCTTGCATGGCTGACTCAGTCATCTGAACAATGAGATCAGCGTCATCTGCAAATAAACCCAATAACCGTTCATTTTTAACGGGTTGCGGTTTAAGCTGTTTGAGCCAGTCAAGTAACTGCGCCATCATTTTTGAACTGTCAATTTGATATTCTACATGGATATCTTGAGGCACTTTGAGCGTTATGGTACCCATAATTAAAATTCCTTTTTAGCAATTAATCTGACTTTATTTTTTAATAATAAACGCAAAAGGCGCAAAAGGCGCAAAAGACGCTAAAGAGTCTGTCTCAAAACAGAAAACTCTTTGCGTCTCTTGCGCC
>JAYQWI020000508.1:0-7228 GCA_035871815.2 Candidatus Parabeggiatoa communis | reverse complement strand
ATAATAGGTTTAGGCTATATTTGAAAACCGTTTTGTGTGATAAAGTCATGTTATTAAATTTCCTCAAGCCTTACAAATATAACGACAAGGATTGTTTATAATAAAGGATTAGACTGTGCCAAGTTTCATGTTATTGGGTTTTTTCGATAAATCAATGAGGGTAAAACTGATGAGTTCATCAAATGCAGAGCACTTATCCGCATCGAATAAACAATCCTTGTCGTTATATTATCTATTTAAAAACGCGCTGATACTCTCCCAATAACCTCTTAAAAATGGAAAAACAAAAACAGATTAAAATTGGCGAAGGTATTGTAATAACATCAAATTAGATCAGATGACTTATTGCATTTTGAATATCACTTATGCCTTGCTCAAGGTGAAGCTTGGTTGTTCGGAAGGATAGAATGGCTATCCTGATAGCAAACTCACCATCAACATTATGCGTACTCTTAAATGGAGAAAGTAGGATATTACCTCGTCGATTAATTGCATCCAGTAATTTGATATTAAGCTTATCTAATTCCTTATGACTGAGATCATATCCAGAAGGTTCTAACTTAAAAGCAAGAATAGAGAGTTGTGGGTGTGCGACTATACGAATATTGAGGATTTGCAATAATTGTTCTGTGACCCATTGTGCCAAATTGAGTTTTTCATCAAGCTGTTCACGGAAGGGTTTAATACCTAGCATTTTTAACGGTAACCATATTCTGAACCCACGAAAATCCCTAGTGAGTTCTGGAGAAAGGTGCATGATATCTTCTGGAACATAAGAGCTTGTATTATTTTGCAGTACTGGTAAATAGGTACCGGTAAAATCGAAAGACGTTCGCAATTTGTTCTTATCTTTGACGAGTAAAGCACCCGTACCATAAGGCAGAAACAGGCCTTTGTGCGGATCAATAACAACTGAATCCGCTTGTTCAATGCCTTTCATCATTGATTTTCCCCGTTCCGTCAGCATGAAAAAACCACCATAAGCGGCATCTACATGAAACCACATAGTGTACTTTTTAGCTAACTTTCCTATTTCCTGTATATTATCTACTGCACCAGTATTGGTCGTACCTGCCGTTGCAACCAATAAGAATGGATGAAGTCCGTCAATTTTATCTCGTTCTATCGCTTTTTCAATCAGCGCGATACGTATTCTGAAATCATTATCTGTTGCTATTTTACGGATGTTTTTCTGTGGAAATCCACAAAGCACCAAACCTTGTTCTATACAATGGTGAGCTTGTTCACTGACATAGATCGTTCCTTGAAACCAGTTTATGTCAGTCAATTTAGTGTTCCGAGCAGCGTGAATAGCATTAATAGTCGCTATAGAGCCACCAGATGTCAGAACGCCACCTGCATCATCTGGAAAGCCTATTATATCACACAACCAACGCACAACTTGATCTTCAATGGCAGCCAGTCCTGGTGCAGCCATGAACATTGTGACATATCGATTGAGTGATAATGAAATGAAATCAGCTAAAACGGAGTGAAAAAGACCACCGCTAGGAATGTAGGCGAGGTAACCGCCACTATTATCGTTTGTACTATGAGGAACAAGTCTGTCAAAAATATCACGTAGTAATTTTTCAAAATCGGTGTGACCTTTTTCTGGTAAGGGTTCCGCTACAGATTTTGCGAGCTTGACGGCATGATCTATTTCACTGTTTATCCCATCAAAGTGTAACCATTCAACCCCAGAACCGTTTAGAGGAAAAGTGTCAGGATGCGCTTGATGTGGAATAATGAACTTCATTGCTATTTCAATGAGTCGTCGCATTTCTGCCGAGTTTGGAGATAGCAGATTAACTGAATCGCAATCAGTTATGCTTTTCATATCGTTCTTTATTCATTCCGTGTGATAATGGACACAAGTAACTTGTCTGTAAATTTGTTCTTGCTCTCAATTTTCCGCTGAAAGCCTACATATAGGCTACGCGCCGCGAAGAACTCCAGCACAGCATCATAATTTACGACAAGAATTATTTTGAGTTTTTCTTATGATGTTCTACCAAGGGCCACATTGAGTTAGTGACACCTGCTAATAGGCCCGTATTGAACATAACAATGGAACCAATAATCCCTAAATGTACTAAGAAAACGCCTCCAATGACAATGAGTCCAGGAACAATTGTTGTGATCAAACCCGTGTTTAGGTTTTTGTTTAAATCAGAAGCCAAGTCAAACACTTGACAAAGAGGCTTTAAGCTCGAATCCATCAAGACAATTTGTGCAGTGTCCGTTGCAACCGTTGAGGCACCTTTTAAAGAAATAGAAACATGTGCTGTTTTCAAAGCAATAGAATCATTGATGCCATCACCAACAAAACAAACCACTTTCCCGGCATCAATGAGTTGTTGAATAAGGTTTGCCTTGTTTTCAGGTAAAGTATCTGCAAAATAATTGTCTATACCCAGTTCTTCTGCTAATCGTTGAGTGGGTTTTTCGTGATCCCCAGAAATAATATACAGGGACATATTGCGTTGGCGTAAACCTTTAATGATGCTTTTTGCTTCGGGACGAATCGTCGCATGTAACTCAATCGCACCAGCGAGTTGATTATCAATGGCAACCATAACGAGTGAATAACCAAAATCGTGACAAGCTGACATAATTTTTCTTATTTTTTCAGGAATAGCAATTTCTTCCATTTCCATGAAGCGAACACTGCCCACCCGAATAAGTTGGTTGGATAGAGTCACCTTAATACCGTAACCTATCTCATATTCGGCTTCTTCAATCTCTGGTAGACTTAATTCGCGTTCCTTAGCCGCCTGAAGAATCGCTTTGGCAACAGGATGTGTCTGTTTGTATTCAGCGGCCGCCGCATACGTTAGTAAATCATTTTCTTGATAATTACCAAGCGTATATATTTTTCCAACATGGGGCTGTTCTTGGGTCAAGGTACCCGTTTTATCAAAAACGACCGTGTCAACCTGATTTAACAATTCTAAAACACGCCCATCTTTGATAAGAATGCTCTTTTCAGAGGCCAGTCTAAGAAAGTTCAAGACACTGAGAGGCGATATTATCCTAACATTATCTCCAATACATGAAAACAGTATAGCCGTTGCACCTGCTAGTCCAGCAACCGGTAAAGCCAAAACGCTCGTCACCATTGTTGGCAATACGGAATCGTCAGCTATTTTTTGTCCCCTAGATTGGATAGAGGTTTTGAAATCTATAGTAGAGATCAGTATTTCACCAATTTTAGCCGCTACGGTGTCTTTTCCCGCTTTTTCAACTTTAATGTGAATTTTTCCAGATAACAATACCGTTGATGCGAAGACTTGCTCTCCTTTCCCTTTTTCTGAAGGCTGAGATTCGCCAGTTAATATATGTTGATCTATGGAAGCAATACCCTCGCTAATAACACCATCTACTGGGATAGTTTCTCCAGCATTGACCACAATGATATCACCCATTTGCACTGTGTGAAATGGCATTTCAATCTCAACATCATCTTTTAATATCCAAACAAAATTAGGTTGTTCTCCAAAGATGTTGATGAGGCTTTTCTTCGAATTATTTTCGGTTTTTAATAGTAACTGTTGGCTAAAGTAATATAACCAGTAAGCAACGGCTGCAATAAGATAATGCCCAGTGATGAAAATACCCGGTAATGCAATGGAATCCAACACAGACATGTTGATTTGGCGTTTTTTAAAAAGCGAATTATAACCTTTTTTCCAAATGGGAAGGGTAATATAGGCAAGACTTGCTATACTCACAATGATAAAGGGTGGATAGACTAAGCTACATACCGTCGCCAAGCCCAATGAAACTGAAGAGATAACAAAATCTCGTTCAGTGTTTTTCCTAATAATATCGCCATAATCATCGCTTTCCTTTACAACAGATAAATTTGTTTCCACTTTTTGATGATTTACCAATAAATCGGTTGTAGAGACGACTTTTTCTTTTATGATAATATTCTTTTTCTTGCTTGATGGAGAGACTTTAGTTTCTTTTAAACTTTGATACAATTTAATTCCGGTGTATGCTAAGGCAGCACCTGCAAATAAAACGTTTAGCATTTGAGTTAACCTATAACTTGAAAATGACAACAGGTTCTCTAATTGTTCATGATTTTTATATATGAATCTATCCTTTTAGTTTTTGAGATCAGAAATCCGATTTTTTTTGAAACGAGATAAGCCATATTTCTTCAGGAAAATAATAGCTTGAATCTTTAATGAGTGATTTCAGATAGTTTCCCATCTCTTGGTGAGCAAATAAATCCTCCAACTGTGTATTTCTGGGTGCGGATGCCGTTTCTGAAGAATCTTCTTCACTAAACGAATTTATTGTGGCTTCCTCCAGAATATAATGCGCTACCGCTGCAAAATCGTCCTGTTGGATTTGTTCATGGTAACTAATGACATGCCGTTGATATTCAATGCCTAATGTTTCTAAAGCGGCCGTAATATCTTCAGCTGAAACAAACCTTTCCCCTTCACCCTCTTGAAATACTTCAAGGTATTTCTCATAGAAACTGACGTAAAAGGAACGACGAGTTGCTTGAGCAATAAATGCACTTCCTGTTTCATTAAGAGAAGCCAGAAGTTTTGCGATGACTGAAGTCAAGTCATCATCTGGAATGGCATAAAAACCATGCATTGACCATATCACATCGTAAAAGTCATTTTTTAACTTGATGGACTGAATTGGAGAAATGTATTGGGTGCCTAATTTTAAGGGAGAACGTATTTTTTCAACCGCTTGTAACAAGGCTCTTTCGGAATTATCTAATAAATCATATACCATTTTCCTCTGACCTGATTGAGAGAGTTGTGGTGCCACATAATAGAGAAAACCTTGTATCCAGCGTCCGGTTCCACAAGCGATTTCTAATAATCGAATGGTGGGTTCTTTTATAGATGAAAAGAGCTTTTGCCAATCGAACTTTTGGGCTAATTGCCGGTAGTCGTCAACCGGATCGTTATCTTCTGCACTCTTTATGACACCAGAAGAGGGGCTATTTTTGTTGAGGGTAAAAATACCAATGGGCTCATATAGAACTGAACCTTCATCTTGAATTTTGGCCTGATTTTTCAAGGATTGTAATAACCTCGTTAATTTTTGCTGATGAACCTTTCGCAGATCACATTCCATACAAAAGGATAGAATTTTCAATCCCACTTCTGATTGATTAAGACATTCTGTCACATCTAAATAGGCCTCTACCTCGTCAGAACGATATAAATATCCACATTTATCAAGAATTTTTTTGATATATTTTGTGGTGAGACGTTCATTTTCATCACCTTTTAAACTCAACATGTGTTCACGTTGGAGTTCAGGTATACCAATAGCGGATTGGTGAACGATGATTAACCGTCCTGTGGGCTTGGTTTGGGCAAGCGCACGTTGGATGATTTGAGAAGGCACATTGAAATAATACAATACTTGAACAAGCAGTACAAGATCATAGGATTCCTGACTTTCAAATCCATCCGACATCCCAAAAGAAGTATTATGTACTGAAATACTAATGTGATCATCGAATGAATTTTCACTGAGGCGTTCTATGAAACGTTTTCTATGTGTAAAATTGGGTTCAAGTGCATCATATTTTAGATGTGTCCATTGAGGATTGAGATGAGGCAAAATGGCCTGTATGATCTCAATATCAATATCACCTTCGCCGCTTCCTATACTCAACACTGAAAGTGTGTTGTGTCTGGTTTGAAATCGCATTTCGTCTAACAGCATTTTCAAATGATTACGAAACCATTCAATTGTAGATGCCGTCATTGTGGACGCATTTTTGCGTAATTGATAAAATTCTGCATAAACGTTGTTGTTAAGTGGCGGCGCGATGGAATACTTGTCATCGTGAATCATTTCCCGAGTACCTCTAATTAAATATTTAACCATAATCAGTAGATCGAAAAGGATTTTGCGGCCCGTTTGGAGTGCAAAATTTATTTTGCAGCCCGCTTGGAGTGCAAAATTTATTTTGCGGCCCGTTTGGAGTGCAAAATTTATTTTGCTTTTATTTGTTTTCGAACTACTGATAATGAACAATGAGCCCCATCACATTCCCAGACGATTTAAAAACGCGCTGAGACTCTCCCAATAACCTTCTCCTATGCCAACATTATTATGAACTGTGTTTGGAATAATTGTTTCATGCGTCATACCGCCCCAAGCTTCAATCAGTGCAACAGAATGTGAATAGGTAATAACCTGATCATGTTGAGACATCACGGCTAACATGGGCACTTTGATCGAAGGGGCCAATGCGAGTGCATCAAAATGGTGTTTGAGCAGCAGAGAGACTGGCACGTAGGGATAAATTTCTTGTGCAATGCTTCTGATACTGTCGTAAGGCGATACGAGAATCACCCCTTTTAGAGGCCGTTCGGAGGCCAAGTGAACGGCAACCCCTGTCCCTAAACTGCGGCCAAAGGCGACAATGTTGTTATTGTCTATATCGGCCCGTTGTGCAAAGGTATCATAAACTAATACGGCATCCTGAAATAAATGCTTTTCGCTTGGCGAACCTTCACTCAAACCATAACCTCGATAATTGACAACGAGCCATGACCAACCTTTGAGATATTCAACACTCCTCATCCTTTTTGACACTTCTTCTGCGTTGCCGCCAAAGTAGATGAATAAGGGTGATTGTGGTTTCGGGCTGTTTTTGAGATACCAGCCATGCAATGTCACATTATCAGGCGTTTTGATTTGGAGTTCTTCAACATGAGGATATTCTTTTTTTACCCAGCTTAAGTGTTCTGGTTGCTTTTTTATCGGGATAAAAAGTAACCTCTCTTGATAAAAATACAAGAATGGATATAACAACAAGGGAATCGCAATCAAAACACCAAGTGTAATTCTGAGTAAAAATTTTAGTAGAGATTTTAGGAAAGACATGGTTTTATATCGAATGCAACTGGTGATCCTGCCATTAAAAGAGAAATAAACGCTAAAGACGCTAAAGACGCTTTTTATCAAGAGAAGTCGAAATCTTTGCGTCTCTTGCGTCTTTTGCGTTTATTTTTTTTCCTCAATCAATAAATCGATCATATTCAAAATTATCAAGCCGCAACCGCTATTTCAGGTTCTTGGGCCCTTGAATAGTATTTAGCAATATCCTCTTCACTGACCCGCGTTAAGGCATCTTTTGGCAAAATAGACAATAATTCCCAAGATAAATCAAGCGTTTCTAAAATACTACGTTCACTGGTTTCGCCTTGTCCAACAAAGCGTTTTT
>JAYQWI020000507.1:0-3917 GCA_035871815.2 Candidatus Parabeggiatoa communis | reverse complement strand
TAAAAACCACTTGTTTGAGATCGTCTGACAAATCACGCTGCATCAATCTGACAAACAGGGGTTCATGACCAAAATAGAGTAATGAAACCAAGGTATTCGCATCATTTTCTAAAATCGCGTCAATAATTAAAGGGTGTAAGGGTTCAGGATAAGCGTCGTCACCCAATAGCACCGCTGCGGGTGTTAAATTGTTGATTTGCTTTTGGGCCAAAAACCAGGGCCATTGTTCTAAAAGCCTTTCACCTTGGGGCAAGGCCAAAAATGCCCACAAATGCGGATCGCTTAAATAGAGTTCAAAGGGTTGTTGGGTTTTATGGGTGACGCGAAGAAATTTAGGCCATAAATCATTGCGGAAGGTGTGGCGGAATTGGGGATCATCAATCATTTTGGCGCGAATGCTGTCGCCTTGCTCAAACAACAAATTAATTATTGAGCTTAATTTGTCATCAGGTTGCGCTAAGGCATTATCCAAAAGTTCGCTGATCCAGCGATCATAAACTTGTGCGCCTGGATTATCTCGTGGGAAAATGAAAAGGGCTTGACTGCCAATTAAGCCACGTTGAATCAATCGAGTTATCAGTGAACTATGAATTTCTAAAGCGTTAGCGAGGGCAGCGGCATCGTCGGGGGCAGCGTGTTGGACAAACAGGCCCATAATAATGTCGTAATAGTCGTCATTTTGAACGATTTGAGCAAAACGCTGAGGATGAGTGGCAGCCGCTAGAAGCGAGGCTGTTTCTGGATGGGATTCAAACAAGGGCATTAAATCGGAATAACGGCCCAAGTTTTTGAGTAAATAGAGTTGTTTTTCTAACGCAGACGGATTGTCTTGTTTAAGAATTGTAAACCATTCGTTGTTAAGCGCAACAACAGCGTGTGCAGCGTTGGCGTTCCAACCGGCTTTAATGAGTTGAGAGTCTAAACTGGTGGGTTTAGAAAGGCCTAAAAAGTCATTTTTTGGTTTATTCTCTATCGGTGGGGTGCTATACTGTTGGGTTGTGTTCGGGTGGGTTGGGGGGGTTGTGTTATTAACAACACCGGATTCGATGACGACAAACAAAACAATCGCAATCACGGACGTTACGCCAAAAATGTTGAGTGGTGTGAACATTGAACGATCCTATTTGAAAACACAATGTCAAAAAGAAGGGCGCATCTTATTCTATCTTTCTGACAAAAGTCAACAACATTGTCTTATTTTTTGTTATATAGGTTTCCCGATTGATGTTCGCATTTTAGATTACAAATCTATTATATATAATAAATTGCATTTTTCGTTCCAAGATGTACTTTATTCAATCGGGAAACGCTATAACGACAAGGATATAACGACAAGGATTAGTTATAAGAAAGGATTAGATCATAGGCTTTCGCAAAAAATTTTCAGGTATTTTAATAAAAGTAGAGACGCACGGCCGTGCGTCTCTACAATTCTAATCCTTGTCGTTATATCAAATCACCAAGGCATCTATATCTATACTGATAACTGATAACTGATAACTGATAACTGATAACTGACATGCTCGATCCGCACTTTTTACGCAATCATTTAGATTTAGTCACTGAAAAATTAGCCCATCGTGGTTTTATTGTTGATCGCGAACGCTTGACAGAATTGGAAAGCGCCCGTAAACACTGTCAAGTCGAAACCCAAGCATTACAAGGCGAACGTAATCGCAATGCAAAAGCCATTGGTAAAGCCAAGGCTGCGGGTGAAGAGGTTACCGCGTTGCTGGAAAAGGGCACGCTTGTGGGTGAAAAACTCAAAGCGAATGAAGACAAATTGGAAACCATCCAAGCGCAATTGTATGATCTACTGATGGGGATGCCCAATATGCCCCATGACAGTGTACCCATTGGCCGCAGCGAAGCTGATAATGTTGAAATACGCCGCTGGGGAAGCCCCCCTACTTTTGAATTTAGCCCCAAAGATCATGCCGACTTAGGCCCCGATTTGGGCCTACTTGATTTTGAAACGGCCGCTAAAATAACAAAAGCACGTTTCTCATTAATGCGTGGCCCCTTGGCACGGCTGCACCGCGCCTTGATTCAATTTATGCTCGACTTACACACAGAAGAACATGGCTATCTTGAACTCAATGTGCCTTACTTGGTTAATGCCGACAGCCTACGCGGTACGGGACAACTCCCTAAATTTGCAGAAGATTTATTTCATATTCCCGAACAAGATTTATACCTGATACCTACCGCTGAAGTGCCAGTTACCAATATTGCGCGTGATCAGATTTGGGAGGCCGATCAATTGCCCGCCAAATTTGTTTGTCATACGCCCTGTTTTCGCAGTGAAGCTGGCAATTATGGCAAAGACACGCGCGGCATGATTCGCCAACATCAATTTGAAAAAGTGGAATTAGTACAATTCGTTAAACCCGATGACGGCGAAGCGGCCTTAGAAGAATTGACTGGACATGCCGAAACCGTATTACAACGTTTAGAATTGCCCTATCGCGTCGTCAACTTATGCACAGGCGATATAGGTTTTTCGGCCACTAAAACGTATGATTTAGAAGTCTGGCTACCAGGGCAACAAAAATATAGAGAAATTTCCTCTTGTAGTCACTTTGACACGTTTCAAGCACGGCGCATGAAGGCGCGCTGGCGTAACCCGGATACCAAAAAACCGGTGCTACTACACACCCTCAATGGTTCCGGCTTAGCGGTTGGACGGACATTAGTTGCCGTAATGGAAAACTATCAAGATGAAAACGGGCGTATTGCCATTCCTCAAGTCTTGCAAAACTATATGGGTGGCCGCACTTATATTGAGTAACTGACTCCTACGCGACAGGATATCAATCAAATTAATCGGATAACATCTCAATAGGTTAACTCATTATGACAGAAAGAAGTGACACAGAAGAAAAGATATCTGCTGAAGACATCATGACACTACGAAGCGGCATATCCGCTTTTGAAAGCAAACAATTTGTTCGCGCACACCAATTACTGTCTCCCTTAGCAGAAGTGGGTAATCCTGACGCGCAATATCGCCTTGCCATCATGGATCAAAATGGTTTAGGACAAGTAGTCAATCAAAAAAAAGCATACCATTGGATGCGTAGTGCGGCTGAACAAGGTTTTGATTTAGCACAACATGGGTTAGGCTTTATGTACCTGCAAGGAGAATGTGTCGAACAAGACGATGCACAGGCTGCACATTGGTTTACGTTAGCAGCAGAACAAGACTTAGCTGGCGCACAAGCGATTTTAGGCGATTTATATAAAGAGGGGCGCGGCGTGAAAAAAGATTTAGAGCAAGCTAAGCACTGGTATACCAAGGCCGGATTTGAAATGGAAGAGTTGGTGTCGTAATTCCTATCTTTCTGAAACGGCAAAAGGGCGAACACGTCAGTTCGCCCCTACATTGCCTCCGTAGGGGCAGCCCGATCGTGTTCGCCCAGTCTTTTGCGTTTATTTTCTTTTATATTATTTCTACACTTCTTCCTTATCAAAACTTATCCTTAATCTAATCAGCCGCTTGCCCACATTCTTATCGTTCATCCACATTCCACCACTCATAAGATCTCTCAATTCGTTTATCCCCGTCATTAGCTGCGCTGAACTGTACTCACTTGACTCAAACTGGCCCTAAAACATCCTGCACAGATTGTGCGCCTTGAAGGAGGCGTTTGCCACATTCAAGCAAACTGTTTTCATCTAAACCATAGATCATGGCCTGTATCTTTTCGTCTACCTGACCAAATTTGTCCGCTAATAGATAAAGGAACATATTAGCTTTACCTCTTGCTTCTCCCTTTTTTTCGGCAGTTCGATACCACAGGTCCATATTTTCACGTAACATAGCATTCATCTCCTGTAATTCGATCACTTCAGGTATTTCTACATCATGTACAGATAACGATGGGAAGTACTGGCGGCAGTAGTCACTTGACTCA
>JAYQWI020000506.1:0-4119 GCA_035871815.2 Candidatus Parabeggiatoa communis | reverse complement strand
ACGCTTCATTTTGATTCTAAACCTAATGCCTTTTCAACAGCCTCAATACGGGCTTGACAATTTTGATAAGCTTCAGTCGCTTCGTTTACCATGACGACTAATTGATCAATATATGGTTCATCAATATCGCGCATGGCCTCTGCAATTTTTTTAAGTTTTTAATAATTAACCATATAATCAATGATTTTTGATTAGATATCAACATAGCCTAAAAGGAGTGATTAAAAAAATCATTAAAAAAAGCTTGCATTTTCATTTCTTTGTGTAAAAATATTGCTCCATTTAAATGAAGTGTTTGTTTAGCCACCCAATACAGAAGGGAACGAATTTTGCTCTCTAAATATATAACCTATTGATATTTAAGTTATAAAAAATACAACTTTCAATGAGTTGTAAATCATGAACCAGTTGCTAATCTTGTACATTTAGAAAATGATATACCGTATTTATTGGCTTTGAAAAAAATAAGTGCGCCTATAAATCCGTTATCTATTGTTAGCCACCTGCTCATTGGTGAACGGCAAAAATTCTTGACATAGGTGATAGGCAATTCTTTATGGTTGCCCTTAATGGATGACGGAATAACTGATAACTGATAACTGATAACTGATAACTGATAACTGATAAGGATAAAATTATATCTAGCGAACTTTCAATGATTTACTGTTACAATAAAAATTGCACAAAGCGATTGAAATGGCCAAAAAATAAATGACCTAATCATAGTCAGTTTTTTTGATGAGTGTAGCAAAACATTACCCATCCTGCGCTTGCTATTTTTTCCACTGGCGGGTTATGTGTACTGACAAACCGATGATTAATTTTACTCTGATCCCAATTATGCAAAGGACTGGCTTTAGGGTATGGCCATTTTAAAAAGGAAATTGAACGATTGACGAATCAAAGAGTAACAGCAAAAAAAGCTGGGAGACTTATGAATGTTGCGAAATATGACAGTTAATTTGACTCTGGGCCCAATTATTTACCCCAATTATTTGCTGAAGAAGTGAAAACGCGAAAATAACAAAAGAACTACATCTTATGATAAATATTGAAGAACTCTGTAAAAATTACAAAATTTTTGTTGATACAAGCAGTTTTATGGAAGAAAGTGCAGGTGTTTTTTTCCACCAAAAACTGTACCCTAGTTTATTGTCAACCAACTCTAAAGTTATTATTCCTGATCGTGTTTATCAAGAAATCATTAAATTAAGCGGGAATAAAAATGCTGATGGTTACCAAGCGGCACAAGAAAGTGTTAAAATTTTAAATGTTTTGGAACAGCATGATTTAGTTGATAGACGTGGCGAGGAAAACGAAGTTTTGGGTGGTAGTAAAGCTTTTGCTGATCCCGTTTTCAAAATGGTTTTTACCAAATTTCAACAGAAATATAATCTCTGCTTAATTACCCAAGACAAAGATTTGGCTACTGATATTCTCAATATAAAACACGGTAAGTCCGTCAACACAAGTAAAAAAATTGAGGTAGCTTATATCAGCTTTAGAAGCAATTTAGGACTATGGGAAGCTCGTTTGAACAGACTAGATGAACAAACAAGGAATAATCCCGATCCTATAAGAACAGAGAGACAAACGAGTCATCCTAATGCGACCAATGATGAAAAATTTAAAATTTGTAATCAGCCAATAAGAGATGATGAAAAGGTATTACCTGTGACAAATTTGCCTAAACAAGGTGATTATGTTAATTCACCTCAATATGGCAAAGTTCAACTAACTCAGTTTATCAGTGCAGGTGGTGAGGGCGAAATATTTGAAACTGATGCAAATGGATTGGTCTGTAAAATTTATAAGGAAGAAAAACTGACTAATTTAAAAAAACGTAAATTGGAACTTATGTTGAGCAAAAGCATATCCATTCGGGAGGTATGTTGGCCTAAAGATATTGTTGTCAATTTACAAAATCAGTTTGTTGGATACCTAATGAATAAGGCACAAGGTCATTCATTACAAACTTCGGTGTTTGTGCCCGCGCTTCTTAAAAAGAAATTCCCTGACTGGAAAAGAGAACATTTGGTGCAACTTGCAATTACTGTAGCTGAAACGTTTAAAAAATTGCATGATAGAAACATCATTGTTGGCGATATTAATCCAAACAATATTTTAGTCGTTGATGAGAAAAATGTTTTTTTTGTTGATGTTGATAGTTATCAGGTGGAAAATTTCCCATGTCCCGTGGGGACAATCAATTTTACAGCACCAGAACTTCAAGGTAAAAATTTTCCAGAGATATTAAGAACAGAAGAACATGAACAGTTTGCAGTGGTAACCTTGATATTTATGATTCTTTTTCCGGGGAAACCACCTTATAGCTCTCAGGGCGGGGGAGATTTAGCAGAAAATATCAAGAATAAAAATTTTCCCTATGTACGTGAAGAAAGGGAATTTGATACAAAGCCGTTTGGCACTTGGCGGCTTATATGGAGTCACTTACATAAAGATTTAAAAAATGCCTTTGGAGAAACATTTCAAAATGGCAATCAAGTTCCTATAGAAGAATATTTGGATAAACTCAAATTATATCTTTATGGAAGTATTAAGAAAGATTTTTCTTCTAATGACTTATTTCCATCATCATATAAAGTACATGATGGTGTAGAAGTAAAATGTACTAATTCAACGTGTAGAAAACAAGAAATAGCTAAACAGTCGTTTTTGGACAAGCTCCATTCAAATGGGCAAGATTTTCTTTGTCTGAAATGCATAGCACTCAAGAAACTCAGAAAAAATACTGGTATGCAACAAAATAGAGGGCAGACTGTTCGTGAGCAAGCACACTCAGTTAGTAATGCTAATTCGAGTAGTAACTACCAAAATGTTCCTAGTTCTCGGATGTCTTGTACAAAAAAATCTCAAACTAATCAAAACATTCCTAGTTCTGGGACTTCTCATAAACAACAGCCTCAACCTCAAATAAAAACAAGTACAATATCAGAACGTTTTCGTCATTTTTGTGATAGATACTTTCTGGGTAAATTTCTTATTAAACTTTCTTTGTGGTATTCTTCTGTTGCTACATGGTTATCTAACAAACCACTGGTCATTAAATTACTTTTTCATACCACATTATTTGTTACCTTTCTATTTCTGATTATATTATTTTTTACTGAACTATTAGTCCGTTTTTTACTAAAAATTGGTAAATGGATTATAAACTGATACCCTTCAAAGTAGTTGACAGTTTGTTTATAAAATTAAAATGATAGAAGGCTAAATTCAAGAGATGTAAGAAAAAGGCTTCAACCAACAAAGTTGAAAATCTTTCCGATTGTCAACTACTTTGGATTTATTAAATTTTATAGATCAAATCAATTAATATTTTAAAATTAGGATAACAGTGAGTGCCTATAAACTAAACATTTTTATTAATCGTTTTAGGAGAGCATTATGCATGATGAATTAGAATTACGAATAGATGAATTAACCGAGAATCCCACCGCTCGTGTACCTGTTTGTCTGGTACTTGATACCAGTTCTTCTATGTCTGGTAATCCAATAAAGGAACTCAACGCTGGTGTTAGTTTGTTTTTTGATGCTATCAAGGAAGATGAAGTAGCCAGATACTCGGCAGAAATCGCAATAGTCACTTTTGGTATGTCAGTAGAAAAACTACTTGATTTCTGTTCGATAGACAAGCAGCACGTTCCTACCTTAAAGGCAAATGGATACACTCCGATGGGTCAAGGGGTTAATTTTGCGTTAGATTTGCTTGAGCAAAGAAAAACAGAATACTCAACAGTAGGTGTAGATTACTATCAACCTTGGAAGGTTTTAATGACTGATGTTCAGCCCACATATGACATCAACATAACTTCTCACAGAACTAAAAAACGGGTTGAAAATAGAAAACTTACCATATTTCCTATTGGTATAGGGCCAAATGCCGATTTGACCACATTAGCGAAATTTTCGCCAAGAGAACAACCAGTGCGACTTAAAGGACTTAACTTTAAAGCATTTTTCGAGTGGTTGAGTCAGAGTGTTGCTAAAACATCGCAATCTATGCCAGGTGAAAAAGTGGATTTGCCACCAATCCAAGGTTGGGCTACTTTATGAAATTGAAATTTGTGCCAACTTCATGAGGATACATTTTTGACA
>JAYQWI020000505.1:0-10959 GCA_035871815.2 Candidatus Parabeggiatoa communis | reverse complement strand
CCCAATGCCACCAGCACAGTTCAAGAAGGCGCAGATACCCTCATCTGGTTAGCCACCTTACCTGATGGAGGCCCATCGGGCGGATTTTTCCGTAATCGTCAGCCAATACCTTGGTAGAGACGCACGGCCGTGCGTCTCTACTGCTTTGATTTCCCAGTCTTTTGGCGCATTGCCCTTTTCTAAAAATAAACCCATCACACAATCCCACCGATTAATAACGCTTGATAATGGCCGGAGCATCCTGCTCCGGATCATTTAAATCGAATTTCAAAAAACCAACCAATCTATAATCCCTTGATTTGACAAGATAACGAATTAAAAAGTGTTTGACGATATCAGGTGCGAAATCGTGTTTAGAAAATCACGAAAACAAGCGTGATTGAGCAAAAGACGTTCTATCGTTCAATTTTTTATGAACATGATTAAGGCGTGACGAGGAATTTGTGTTGCGTTGAATTTGAGTTGAATTTGAGTTGAATTGCGTTGAATTGCGTTGAATTTGAATGTTCTATTTTTTAACTTATTGAAATTAAACGAGTTTAAAATTGGCGCAAACCTTGCTATATTAATAGACTATCGTAACCCAGTCAGGGGCAAAGTTCATACATCGCTACTTTCCAATCTGAAAGCTTTATTCTAAATATCCTATAGTATTTATAGGGTATATGATTCCATTTTTCAGAAACGCACGGCCGCGCGTCTCTACTTCTAATTTTTAATTTTCTGGCATTCAGAAAGATAAAACAGGCGGTCAGGAATTTGAGTGAAAATGCCATTCGCTTTAATAGAGAGGTCTATATTAGTCATGGTACAAGTATTCATGAAGGTAATTGAAAAACCAGATTCCTGATTCGCCGCTTTTGAGAATCAACTCGGTTATCGCCAAAATTGAGTTGTTTATCTATATGAATAATCAATGATTTGTAGGCAATATCTCACTGATGCCAATAATAAGGCCCTAAATTGAGCGATTCTTATGATCTGATATCAATTAACTGATTGATATAGTTACTTTTAATGTATTTCAGGCTTTGCACCCATTGGGTGATCAGCCTAAATTAGATATCATTTTGATGTTATTGAATAATAACTAGATTCAAATTATAGAATCGCTCAATTAAAGAAATATTATTTTAGTGCCTAAAAATTAAATTCCGAATCGAGCTGTTCATGGCGTTTAAAGCGTGTATGTGTTAAACGCTCGAATATCATTGGGTCTCCATCATGTATGTATGCGGATGGAAATGTCCATTGGAAAAAGAAAGTGTAGAAATAAACAAGTAGTGCAACGAAAGGAGAAACGATGTCAAATGTAACGGAAGGTGTCCAAGCCACATGTAAAGAAGTAGGAGATGCGGTATTGCCAGTACAAACCCCTCCAGTATTAGACGAAGCGACTAAAGAGTATAATGGACGAGTAGTCGTAAGTGAGAATAGGTATAAGTGTGGCAACGCAGATACATATACAAATAAGTTGAATTCCTGCTTGGGGTTAACGTGGCAGTATAATGGAGGAAGGTGTGTTATACACTTAGGATTTTATGGTGGTGATGATCTGAGCGAACCCGTGATATTGAACGGACAGCTAACGTCCCATGGAGAAAACGTGTTATAAGAAGTGGAAGGCAAAATAAGTACCCATACCCCAACGGGCGTAATACAATCATTTGGTGACTCGCAACAAGAGTGGGCACCATTTATCACAGAACTCGAAAAGAAGTTCGGGAAAATCCTTCCAGTGCAATCCGACAGAAACGAAGAATGTTGGAGCTGCACAGTGGCCGGCGGGTGTGTGATATTGCCTTAGGTTCAGATGAACTGGAACCGTGCAAACCCCGTCATGCACAGATTTTTTTGATGATCACGTTTTTGATATTATTTGGCTTCGCGGCAATCAATTTTTGAGTGTTTATATATAAGTACTGAAGCATAAATTTTCAGGTATTTTAATAAAAGCAATGTTTATTTGTAATTAGAGACGCGAAGCATCGCGTCGGAACGAAATCGCGAATTGTAGAGACGCGATGCTTCGCGTCTCTTTGCGGTAAAATACCTGTTTATTTGTGGTTCAGTACTTAGTGACTCGTTGATTATTAATAAATTTAATTTTTAAGCACTAAAATAATATTTCTTTTTAAATCAAATATTTAAAAAAATATTGACCATTGAGTGACAAGTTTTTCAAACCTGTCAGGTTTGGCTTATTAAATAAGGATATTTTAAATTTCACCGAATTGAAAACAAGTCTGTCAGCAGTATTTGACAAACGTTTTCCCGATACTTGATAGTGTATCGGGTGGACGAGAACCTTATTATAAACACTGAATGGTTCTGTTCACTTAAAGCTAACATTTTCCATTTAACGAGAATGTTCGCAACTATCAATATTCCCTTGTTAATCTCATGAACGGATTTAAAAAAAAACGTTTTTTGAGATTAATAAGATTTCTTTTCAATCAATACGCTATATTCATTTTGAAGCCATAACGGATTCTTTTAGCAAGTTATTGTTTTTAAATGATAATAGTATTTTTACAAAATTATAGAGGCATTATGACAAGTATTAAAACAACTTTCTTAGCAATCGCTGCCAGTGCTTTCATGACAGCCAATGTCTTCGCTGCTCCATCTGCGGCTCTAGTACCTGCGGCTCAAAACAACTGTTTCACTACTCCCTGGTTTTCAGAAGAAGATAGTGCTAGGGAGGCCTGTGATTTGGAAGAGGGTAAGAGTGGTTATGCTGTCAGGGGGATGAATTGTAAGGGCAGTTATTGTGATGATAAACAATTGTATTGTTGTGCAGATGGCTTATTGCCGCTTGATCCTCAAAACCGGATCGATTCTCCTTACTTCTCAGAAGAAGGGAGTGGTTCCTATCTGGATAAGACGCGGGCCATGATCGGTTTGGCCTGTACAGGACGTTATTGCGATAACATTTCCATGACAATGCAGGGCTTTTACACTGATCCACCTCCTATTAAAGAATTTTGGACACAAGGCTGGTTTTCTGAAGAAAGGGGCTATGACAGATGCCAACGCAACGGTACTGAGATGGGTTTTGTCGTAGGATTGGCGTGTGATGGTCGTTACTGTGACAACTTAAAATTAAGCTGTGCTACATATGAGTAGTCATCATGTCGTTCTATAATCATCAAGATTTTTTGTGGAGGCTCTCTCTTCAAGGAAGAGTGCCTGCTTAAATCTGATGACAATTGATATGAGACCAGTATGCTCTTTATTCGATAGAGATGATGCTTGCGTCGGGTGGGCAAGTATTGCCCACCATTATTAGTTTTCAGTTTTCTTAAGCTTGATGACAAGCAGGGGCATGAACAGAAATCTTTTTTTTTTACATTGTTATACCTCTGTGAATAATTTCAAATCTTGAAGAAATCATATTTTTTCCAAAAAGTCTGATTTCTCTCAACTCAAAATCTTTATAGGCTTGAACTACAGCCAGTATACAAGCCTTATTTTAGGAGAACTTTACGAATGACCTTGCTAAAGACAGTGACTGTTGCGCTGCTTTGGATATTTTCTATTTCCCAAAGCGCATTAGCCTCAGTTACTCCATCAAACCCCATCGGTACCATTCAGGGCTCTTTCAGTGTTGATAGTAATGGTGCCGCTGCTTATCTCATTCCATTAACAGTGCCACCTGGCACTAACGATGTCACACCCGAATTAACGCTGACCTATAATAGTCACCAAAAAAATGGCTATATGGGTATGGGGTGGACACTCAATGGGGTTTCTAGTATTACCCGTTGTCCCTATACCCTGAATCGTGATTCTGAGACCGAATTCAGTCGAGTGGGTGTCACTTTGACTTACGAGGATCACTTTTGTTTAGACGGTATCAACCTGATACTCGTTGAGGGTCAGTATGGTAAAGAGGGTAGCGTCTATCACACCGAAAAAGAAACCTGGACAAAAATTATTGCACATGGCCAGTGTGGAAATGGGCCTTGTTCTTTTGAGGCCTATAATAAAGATGGGGCTAAATTAGAATTTGCGACCACAACAGATTCTCAAATTTTGGCCACTGGACGAACTGATGGCACAGTCCAAGTGTGGAGTCTTGCCAGATATACTGATCTGAATGGCAATTACACGCAGGTGAGTTATTTCGATCAGAATGGTGAATATTATCCCGTTCGTATTGATTATACCGGCAATGACCGTGTTGAACCCAAACTCAGTCCTCAACGTTCGGTGCAATTTGAATATGCCGATCGTGATGATGTGATAGTCAGTTATGTGGCTGGTTCCAAAGCTCAAATAACGAAACGCTTAACTCATCTCAAAACCTTCGTCAATACTCAATTGGGATTAGATTACCGATTTGAGTATGAGTACAGTGGCGTAACCCAACTCAGTCGCCTAACACAACTTAAGCAATGTGATGCAAAAGGAGTTTGTCTACCAACCACTGGGATTGAATGGCAAGGTCATGATGCCCCTCAGTGGGAATCGCCCCAACTGTTTGAGACAGGAGAAGCTGTGCGTGGCCATTTTGTCTCAATAGATGTCACGGGTGATGGCAAAGCCAACGACTTAGTGAATATTTTTGAATCAGCCAATACAGCTCATTTTCTGACTTATATCGCTCAGGAAAATGGTGAATGGCAAGCAGCCAGCGATTTTAACACAGGAACATTTTATCGGGGCCAATGGCTGACAATGGATGTCAATGGTGATGCGAGGACTGACATTGTTAATCTCTATGAATCTGCTGGTGTCGGATATCTGCTCACTTATCTCGCAACGGACGAGAATGGCGGTTGGGAAAAAGCGTCTGATGTACCCTATAATACCAGACGAAATTTCAACGATAAATGGCTAACCCTAGATATCAACGGTGATGGCCAAGTTGATATGATGAATATCTTTGTCTCTGCTGGAACGGAACATTTTGTCACTTATTGGGCTACTGGAAATGGCAATTGGGAACAAGCTGGGCAATCATTCAATACAGGACAACCCCCAAGCAGTGATGAGCAATGGTTGCCTATGGATGTCAATGGTAATGGCATGACCGATCTGGTCAAGGTTTTTCTATCTGGCGGCACTGAACATTTTCTGCCTTTTTTAACAACGGGAGATGGTGAACATTGGGACTCCACTGGCCAGTCTTATAATACCAGACGCAGTAGCACCAGTTACTGGTTACCCATGGATGTCAATGGTGATGGAAAAGCGGATATGGTCAACGTTGATGTCTATCAAAGTACGGAACGTCTGTTCACCTATCTGACGATGGGAAATGGAAACTGGGAGCTGGTATTAGACACGGGATTTGACACGAGGCAAAATACGGGTGGTCAGTTTTTACCACTGGATGTCAACGGTGATGGTTTAGCTGATATCGTTAATATCTTTAATAAGACTAATGTGGAAACTTTCGCCACTTATCTGACGACTGAAGCGGGAACCTGGGAAGCACTAGCTGATTTTAATACGCAGCAAACTTATCAAAAAGATCGTCAGTGGTTGCCAATGGATGTGAATGGTCAGGGTATCACGAATCTGGTTAAGATAGATGAGTATCAGAATCAGCAACGTTTTATGACTTACCTATCCACACCAGACGAAATCAGTGATCTGCTCACATCCATTACAAATGGTCTCAATGGCTCTACAACAGTCGATTATGCCGCTTTAACGGGTGATGATGAGATTTATACTGTAGGCCATGATGCCGTCTATCCCGTTCGTGATGTGCAAAATCCCATGTATGTTGTGAAAACTTATACCAATCATGATGGACTTAACGGGGATGGCACGCATGAATATCGTTACAGTTACCTGTACACGGGGGCACAAACCGATGTCCGTGGTCGAGATTGGTTGGGTTTTAGAACAGTCAATATGACTGAAGTCAAAATGACTGAAGAAGCTTATGGTCGGAGTTCAATAACCACTTATCGGCAAGATTACCCTTATAATGGCAACATCGAAAAAAGTGAGGCACAGGATGGACAGGGTAATCTGTTAACCCGTAACGCCTCTGAGTATACCTTACTCACGCCTCATTCAGGTGTCTATCAAGTGCTCGTTGCTGAAGAAACGATGAGCCACTACACGAATAATGTGCTTGATTACACCCTCCAAAATAAATCCCAGTATGATGGCTATGGTAATTTAAAACTGACTGAAGAACTGGGGAATATTGCTGATCCCGATGACGAGGTATATAAGTGTGCCCGTTATATCAATGATGAGAGCCTGTGGCGATTAGGCTATATGGAACAAGCCAAAACCACCAAGACAGTGGAAGCCTGTAATCATTTTCTTGGCAATACGCCTGTCTGGGATGAAAACAACGATGTATTATGGGAACAATTCGCCTATGACACTCGTATGAATGTCGTTTTAGAAGGGAAATGGTATGACAATCCATTAAAACCAAACGAGTCTGGTAAATGGGTCAACAGCACCTTTGTCGTCGATCCTTATGGAAATCGTACCGAGAGCACGGATCCTTTGGGCAATAAGACAGTGATTGCTTATGAAACGACCTATCACAGTTTCCCTGAAACCATCACGTCTCCCCCCAACGCGCAAGGTGTCAAACTCGTCACCACCGAATACTATGAACCCTTGTTTGGTACTAAAATACAACGTATTGATGTTAATGGCAATACGATGCGCTATGAGGTGGATGGATTTGGCCGTTCTATCAATACTTACGGGCCTAATTTGTCAGGCCAAAACACCTTGATCAGCACCGTCACTTACGCCACTGACACCCAGGGTATCTATGTCAAAACCCTGCAACGGCCTGCCTGGGAGACAAGCAATCAAAGTGAGTGGTATTGGGAGAAAAGCTATCAGGATGGTTTAGAACGGGAATATCGCACTGAAAAAAGAGGCAATGCTGACGACACCACCCTGATTGAGGAGAAGAGATATAATGCAGAAGGCCATATCGGTCAACAATCACTGCCTTATTTCAAGAAAGACTCCGCTTCATGGGTAAGCAAACAGTATGACGTGTACAATCGGCCTACCCTCACCACCGCACCTGATGGCACACAGGAGAAAATTGAATACGCTCAAGGCGGACTTCAAGTGGCTAGAACATACGCCTACAATACACCGGATTGTCGAACAGAAACCACTTATTCAAATGCCAGAGATTTGGTCATTCAAAGAGTGGAGTCGAATCAGTTAAGCACGGCCTATACCTACAACAAGCTTGACAAGTTAATCAGTCTCACAACGACATTGGATGCCAGTTCAGCTTCCCAAACAGCCAGTTGTCCTACAGCAACATCAGATTCAGCATCCAATTCTGATGCCAGAACAGTCACTTTCGTCTATGATTCCCTGGAACGGATCGTCAGCAAAGAGACTGCCAATACCGGTGTTGATCTATTGGACTATGATGATGCGGATAACCTACTGTTACGGACAGATGCAGAGGGTAACCTTCTCGCCTTTAGTTATGATGACTTGAATCGGGTGTTGACAAAAACTTCAACCGTCGGTAATCAGGTGACCACCAGCACGTTCACTTATGATGAATCCAGCCATCAAAATGGTCAGGGTAATTTAACCAGCCTGGTGATACAGCCTCCTGCGAATTTGTCTTTGCAAAATTGGCAATATGCGTTTGGTTATGATGCCTACGATGAACGGATCACCGGCCAAGTTTCAATGGCAGCCGGTACGTATAGCTATGCTATTGAGTACGATCCTATGGATCGGATGAGGAAATATACTTATCCTGATGGCACCACGCAAGTGCTTGATTATGCTGATGATAGCAATGTCAGCACTTTAGCCCTGCAAGGCGAAACGGGCCCGTATGTCACCTACAGTCAGTTTAATGCACTGGGTGAAGTAGAACAGATTGCTTATAAAAATGGTCTGAATATCACCCGTAGTCACTATCCTATCGCTGAAGAACTGGGTAAATTGAAATCGATTCAAGCCGTTTCCTCTCAGCAACCCCCCCTGTTCTCCAAACAGTATCAATGGAATAAGATCAATGCCATCACCGCGATCACGGATTTATTGGATGATGAACAAAATGAATCTTTTGGATATCATGACGATGCCAATAACCCGCAGATGGGCTTCTTAACCCAAGCGGAAGGGGCTTATGAGACTGAAAACTATCGCTATAAGAAATTGGGTAACCTTGAACAGAACAATAACACCCAATATACTTATCAAACCGGTACAGATAAGCTTGAGTCTGATAACCAGGGCGGTACCTTCTCTTATTACAGTAATGGTAATTTGAAAGAAAAAGTCTCTGGCGGAGTGACTTGGCAGTACGACTACGATGCTGAAGGTCAATTGCTCACAACACGTCAAGGAGAACAGTCGGGCCACGCCTTTTATGATTACAACGGTAATCGCCTCTACCAGCAGCCCGTCGGTCAGTCGGTTAAAACCTATTATGTCACGCCAAACTATGAAGTCACTGACTTTGGCAATGGCAAGGTAGAACATACCAAATATATTGAGGGCTTATTTGGCAGAGCGGTGGCCATTACCAATAGCGGGACTGGCGTTGCCAGTGCCATAGCGCACAATAATGCCAGGATGCAAGCGAAAGGGTCTGATGGCACAACCACCTGGGCCAATTCACTGTTCGCTTTCAGCCCAATTGGATTGGTTGCACGTCTGGCTGATTCGCCTGAACTCAATATGAGCATTCAGTTGTGGCCTGGGACGGTCACACGCTTTTTGAGTCATCCTGATATGGCACAATGGCTGAATATCGCGATGAGTAGCCTCGTCTTAATGGTCGGTTTCTTGTTCTGCCTGTTACTCCTCGTGCGTGGGGCTTCTGAAGACAGTGTTATCGGTAAAGCCCGAATCACCAGCATCTGCTTTTTGGCAAGAATAGGCTGGATCAGTGCGAAGAAAGCGAGCCTCTGGCAACAGACTCAGCAGACCGCCTTTGGTCGAGATAATCCTTATAAAGCGGCCGTCCTTCCTTTCATTGTGGCCACCTTCTTCTGCACTTATGGCACCATGACAGAAGCCGCATTGGTTCCGGGCGATAATGGCGCAGGTTATCCGGTTCAGGGTACTTATTACTTTGTGCAAAACCATGTGGACAGTACTGTTTTAGTAACAGACTCACAGGGCGCTCAAACCGCTAAGGTAGCTTACTTGCCTTTTGGTGAGATTGACCAAAACAACAGTACGGGGACAGACAATTTCAGGCCTAAATTCTCTGGGAAAGAATGGGATGCGGACAAGCAACTGTACTATTTTGAGGCACGTTACTACGATCCCCTATTGGCGCAATTTACCACCCCGGATCCGGCACAGCAATATATCAATCCCTACTTGTATGCCAGTAACAGTCCACAAAGTCATATTGATCAAAATGGTGAACTGGCCTTTTTAATTGCCGTTATCGTCATCGGTGCCGTTGTGGGTGCCTATATGGGCGCTTCAGCAGTCAATGGTGGCAGCTTGAATCCGGCTGAATGGGACTGGAAATCAGGTAAAACTTGGGCGGGGTTGTTTGGTGGTGCCGCTATAGGGGCCGTCAGTGGCGCTGCCAGCGCCGGTTTAGCCAGTAGTGCCAGCCTTGCTGTGAGCATTGCCGGTCATGCTTTACTCGGTGCGGTAGAAAATGCCGCCTTCACGGCAATGGGCGGTGGCAGTCTCAAAGATATAGCAATATCAGGTGCGACAGGAATTGCCAGTGGTGCGTTCGGCGGTGCAATGGCGGGTCGTACTGTGGGTAAAGCCACCACGCTAACAGCTAAAAAAGCGGGGGCTGTTGCAGGTGATACGGCCTTAGATACGGTTGCTAAGACGACTGCTAAAACCGGCTTCAAGGAAACGTTGAAGGCTGCTAAAAAAACGGTTACCGAAAGTAAAGCCGGACAGTTTGTGAGTAAGGTGGCTAAAAGTGGGGTGGTTACTAAAGCAACTGAAGGCAAAACTGGGAAAGCGGTGAGTATTGCAGGAGGTGTATTAATGGGTGCCGCTCAAAATAGTGCCAGTACTGCCCTTGAGGGAGGCAGTGCGAAAGATATTCTGATCTCTGGCGGAGTCGGTGGCGTGTTAGGGGGTGCTTCCTCAACACAAAGCCAGTTTAGAAACGCTCATGCCATCCAGGAAAGAGGGGGAGTGTATAGCCTGACCGATGCGGCCAAGAAGTCTGATAAATCCGTCGCCAATGGGAAGTACACTTATCAACCCAGAGATTAATCAGACACTGCCAATCAGGAAAAACGCTAGATAACATACGCTATTTTCAGCGAGCGTCGGGTGGGTTTCGGCGAAGCTAAACCCACCTGTGGCAGAGTTTTCACGATTTGTGATGTGATGAAAAAGCCCCAAGTCTTTTGACAAGGGGCTTTTTTTATTTCTATCGTACTGGGATGTATTGGTTATCCGGTCACATTTTTCCACGTTCTTATTAAATTTATAACTACAAGGATTGTTTATAATAAAGAATAAGATCGTGACTTAACTGAGATCATGGAAACGATCATAATTCAAAATAATGCCAAACATCAAAAGGCTCACTTGAAAGCGAAAAAAGCTCAAACAGAATCACATAACGAACTCATAAAGGCTATGATCTAATCCTTTATTATAAAATAATCCTTGTAGTTATAAACCAATGAAAGGAAAAAAACGTGATCATCAAGTGATAGTAAATTAGCCACGGAATGACACAGAAAGCACGGAATATTTCCGTGTTTTTCCGTGTTTTTCCGTGGCAAAATGGCAATTGCATCATTACCCGTTTGAAGGCTAAAGTTTTGGACTCCACTTAAGCCAGTGGCAAAATCAGTTCGACTCGAATGCCGGCTTGATCACGATTGTAGATGTGACAAGTGCCTCCACTACCCCATATCAGTCTAGCCACCATGGTTAATCCTAATCCCATGCCTTGCATCTCACCTGATACAAATTTTTCATTTTGAAAATAAGGTGCCCACACTTTGGCCAGTGCTTCTGTGGGTAAAT
>JAYQWI020000504.1:0-4327 GCA_035871815.2 Candidatus Parabeggiatoa communis | reverse complement strand
TCCCCCAATTCTCGTAGGGTGGGATCGCTGTCGCCATTGAATTAAATATTATCCCAAAATCTCACAGCCCGCTTGCCCACCATCCCAATCCATTAGGCCCTCTGAAAACGAAAGAGCCTTATCGTAGGGTGGGATCGCTGTTGGCACTTTCTTAAATCTTATCCCCAAATCTCACCGCCCGTTTGCTCACCATCCCCCATCTTGAGTTTGTAAGTCAAGTCATTATCCATGCAAACTAAAGTTTGCACTCCAATATACAAACTTAAACCAATTTTTGCTTAACATTTAGAAAATATTATATACTTGAAGAATCAATGCTTTTGAGCCTACACTTATTTATTACTTTCCAAAGGGCGCATTTCTAAAAAAAGGTCATCAAGATAAATCTTGAAGGCCCAATTTTCGTTCCTGTTATTTTGCAATTGGAGTGCAAAATTTATTTTGCAATTGGAGTGCAAAATTTATTTTGCGAATTTATTTTGCGAAAGTGACTTTTTTTGGAATGCGCCCCTTTCAAAAACCGATATTTATGCGACAAATTGTTTTAATCACCATTACCAATATGCAAATCTTATTAAACATTCATTTATTCTAATCACAGGTACAAACTTCCATGCCCACTCCACGCGGATTATTTTTATACCCCATTTTAATTCGTTTTTTTAAATTTTTGCTTTCCAAAATTGTCCGTTTTGTTGACGCGCTTTGCCCTCGTTGCCGTCCATTTTTGCAGGATTTACCCCATTTTGCTCAGCAATTGATCATCAATCTTATCCTTGGGTTGAGCATTGCAATCATAATCATGTTACTGCATAACAGTCGTTGGATGATTGAATTTGAGGATATGAATGTCGATTGGTTGATGAGCTTTTATCGTGGCAGTGCGCCCAATCCAGATAAACCCACTTATCCCTTTGTTTGGATTAACATTGATGAACAAACTTATCACGATTGGCACTACCCGCTATTGACTCCCCGTGATAAATTGCAACAATTGTTGCATTTTGCCATATCTGGTCAAGCTGCTGTGATTATGGTGGATATTGATTTGAGCCATCCGCGTGATCGGGCTAAACAAAAACTTGCTGCCCTGAGCGAGCCTGATTTACAGTTATATCGTTATCTGAATGATTATGAAGTCAAATATTGCAAAGACACTTGTCCTCATATTATTTTTATGCGTTCTTTTCGTAAACCTCTTAAGGATGATAAGTCGTATTACCCTGTACAACACCCGACTTTTTTAGATAAGATAGTCGCGAAGTCGCCACATTTACATTGGGCTTCGGTACAATTTGATCGAGAAAAAGATCGTGTCTTACGTCGTTGGCGATTATGGGAAAAGGCTTGTGTCAATGAACAGCCTAATATTGTGCCTTCTGTTCCTTTGTTGACTTTGGCTTTAATCACAAATTCTAAACAGGGTTTTTATAATCTGAATAAGCAGTTAAAACATTTTCTGCCTTATGATTGCTCTAAGACTTCGCCAAAAGGGGTAGCAGAAGTTGAACAACATCAATATCTCATGATTTCAAATCGACAACTACATTCCCAACCCTCACGCTTGAATAGACGGATTTTTTATACCATTCCTTGGGGATTAAATGACGGTGAGCAGCGTCCAAATGTGTCTGATGATCGATTTCTTCTTGATGAAATATCCGCTTTGGCGATTTTAAAACAGCCCAACGCTGACGGTTCTGCTTTGTTGCATAACAGTATTACCGTTATTGGTGGCAGTTATGTTGAAAGTCGCGATTTATACGCGACACCAATAGGATGGATGCCAGGGGCATTGGTTTTGATTAATGCCATACATTCTATATTACAATATGGCGAACTCAATGCGCCAGCCGACTGGGTTTTATTGTTGGTGATCACATGCGTAATTGTCTTGATGAGTTTTCTATTGACTTATTTCGATTCATTTTGGGGTATGACGTTATCAGGATTAGGCATTATTTTGATAATAATGCCGATCAGTTTTTGGTTTTTTGAATATGGGATTTGGTTAAATTTTGCCATTCCATTGTTGATAGTTCAATGGCGACAAATGGCGGCTGATTATGAGGAGGCAATTAAAAAATGTACAAATATCTCAGTCAAGTGAGGCGCTATGAAGGTAAAGCCCTCGTATGGACTTTGCTGGTGGCTGCTTTGTTGTTAGGAATCGCGGTTATTTTTTATACGCGACATGAAGCGTCATATCCAAATTCTTCTTTTGATCAGGGAGTAACTGAGCAGAAAACGGTAGCTGGTAGAATTAATAGTTTCGATGGTCCCGTTTCGGCTTATCTGTTGAAACAACAGAGCCAAATTGTTAAGGTGGGATTTCTTGTCCCGGTTTATGTGGGGGACAAAATTGAGATTAAAGATCAAAACCACACTATCGAACTCTTTTTAGGGGGACACAAGCATGTTAAGGTTGCTTATCAAGACTCACCTTATACGGTGAAAAGTGTCGGTGATGTACCAACGCCACTGGACAATGTTTTACAAACAGGGATAAATTTAACACAGGAACATGAACGCCAATTAAAAGAACACAACGAGAAATGTGATCCTAAGACAATGTGTGATCCAATCACGACAGGGACTAGGAATGAGACTGATGGCGACATGCTTATCCCGTTACTGGAAGACAATCCCTCACAAATGGTAGCCGGTCAGCGGCCCTTGTATTTACGTTGGTTTGGTGGCGAGTCGCCTTATCAAGTGACGATTAGCGAAAATGGACAATCGTTAGCCTCAAACTCTGTCGAGGAGCAGTGGATAAAAACACAAGAGTTACCACTAGAAGTCAGCAAGACTTACCAAGTCAGCATCAAAGATGCCAAAGGGCAAAGCATTAGGCAAACGTTTGATGTGATAGCCACTATTGACTCTCCTAAAAAGTTGCAAGATAGCAGTTTATCCCCAGAATCTAGCCAAACAGTGTGGGCAATGGCGTTAGCGGCGCAAGAACAAGGATTATGGATGTTAGAAGCTTATCAAAAAATCGCTGAAATTGCTGAAAAACATTATCCCGCACGCTTATTACGAGACAGATTAGAAAAGGGATTGCGAGTGGTACATAAGTAGTCATATCAGCAGTTTATTTTGTAGGGTGAATTGACCTAAGCGTATTCGCCTTACAAAATCCTATCATAGTTGGAAAAATCCTAGAACCCATTTTTGTGTCAAAACACCTGTTCATCAACTGAGGTTTGTTTATGAAAAAATTAACGGCGTATTTATTCATTGTCTTATTGATGAGTTTGTTAGCTCCTGTGACGGTGGCTTACGATCCTGATGATCTCATGAGACTTATAAGGACAAAAAGCTGTGTCGGATGTGATCTTAGCGGGGCTAATTTAAATCGTTATTTTCGTTATGATTTCTTATTTTATAAGAGATTTAATTTTAAAGGGGCTAACCTTGAAGAAGCTAATCTTGAAGAAGCTAATCTTTATCGTGCTGACCTTATATATGCTAACCTTCAAGGAGCTAATCTTGAAGGGGCTAACCTTGAAAGAGCTAAGCTTTATCGGGCTAACCTTGAAGGGGCTAATCTTCAAAAAGCTGATTTAACAAGAGCCGATCTTTGGAGAGCCAACCTTGAAAATGCGAACCTCCAGGAGGCTAAATTGTACGAAACTGATTTTTTCAAGACGAAGCTTCTTAATACTATAGTTTCTAAATCAGAATTTGCAAAAAGATATCCGAGAATCTTGAGTGAGCCAGACATATTAAGCGTGAAATTTCCTGTTGAGACTATTGCAGTTGAGCGAAGCGGGCATGGGTACTGGAATAAATTTCGTGCTTTTTCTGGAAAAGGGCATGAAATAAAGGTAAATAATACCAACAGTAAAGCGGATATAGTGATTAAGCTTTATGATTCGAGTCTTAATTTACTTAAAACAGTAGACAAACAGGTTCACGGTAAAAGTGAAAAATTTGTTTGGACTGCCCCAAAAAGTGATAAGGATTATTATGTTAATATCACAGGAACTCACCTTGACGAGGATTCGTATAAACTTCAAGTATACGAACTTTTTGACGATGAAAAGACTCTTCCGTTCCTGCCTAGTAAACATAGTAAACTAGGGGATACTTCAAAAAAGGAGCCACCTTTAAATGGAAGAGAATTTCCATCAGCACCACCTATTATTCGAAACCTCTCGTTAGAAGATTTATTAAAAGAAGCTAAGGCAACGCGCAAAAATAACTTGAACATCTTTTTGGATTTTTGTATAGTGCTTCTATGAAAAAAAATTACGAAACAGAGCAGATTTTAACAGAAAAATTCATGGCATTAAATCCAGTCCTGAATGAAATGTCACGACGA
>JAYQWI020000503.1:0-3152 GCA_035871815.2 Candidatus Parabeggiatoa communis | reverse complement strand
CAAAATAAATTTTGCACTCCAAACCTTTGCAAAATAAATTTTGCACTCCAAACCTTCGCAAAATAAATTTTGCACTAAAATCGGGGCTTCAAAATTTATTGTTTTCTGTATTGAAACATTTTTAAGTTTAATTTAATACCGGAATGATACGATGAACTTTAGCCACCGCTTTTAAAAGTCAAATACACCTATTCTGCCCGCGAATATTGATGACATGAATAAACTGGACTTAACCATTGATATTGCTATATATTGTTCATTTTATATCTGTTTTTCATTAGTTGTTGTACCGGTTATCTCTTTTGCGGCAAATGAGCTTGGAATAGCATTTCCAATGAATTATTATCGTTTTTGGAAACTCTATTTTTTTTGTGCAAAGTATTACTATCTTCCCGTTATTTTTCCTATTGTGATAGTCGCATTATGTGAACTTTACACCTCTCTTTTTGATTCAATGTGGGCAAGATTCACGGTTAAATTTGTCAGTGCCTTCTTTTTAATGTGCATTATGATAGCGATGTCTCTACCGATATTAGGATTCATTTGGGGTGGAGATAATATTATGTAATTGAGCGTGGGGTGCGTCAATGTCGTTGAGTCAAACAGGGAGAGAATTTAGGTTAGCCCCTAGCGACGTGGTATTCTGTAGGGTTAGGTAGCGGTTTTTGTCTGCCTACCAAAGGAATGGCGGGCTTTAAAAACCCCTCTACAGATTGGGATAATGGATTTTTTTGATATTCCTTACTGAGAAAAAGGTTCGTATAAATTAGTTATGGTAAAAAGGAAATTAATTGTATTAAGTATTTTCTGTATTTTCTTAATTGGATTCATTCTCTCTTTGTTTGCTCCACCTCATGGATTCAATAATCCAAATCCAGGAAAAAGACAAGACATCAAAGCGACTAAAAGCCAATTGCAAATATTAAGTCATTTGTTAGTCTATTTTTACGAAAAACGTCAATTTCCGAAGAATCTAAATGATTTACTTGAAAACGAGGAATTCCAAAAATATAGGGATGAAAACAAACAACGTGGTATCACTTTAAAACATATTATGGCTGATTCATGGGGTGAAGATTTTGTTTATCATCGTGTTAATGGAAATGAAGTTCTTCTAATTTCAAAAGGTCCAGATCAAAAATTGAACACTTCAGACGATATTCAACTTGACGTTTCTTTGAAACAATAAACGTAGCAAGCGTAGGGTACGTCAAATGTACCCTTTGCTATCTACGCTTGCTTAGGCTTAATCGGTCAAGAAACTGGTGGATAGTTTACTAGCTACCGCTTTCGATGAGTGAATTGGTTTTGAAGCTAATGTTGGTTTAAATGAAGAGGGAATAACGTCTATCGGTAGCGCAAAAGGCTTCGTCCGTGCTGCTGGTTGTGAAATGCCTCTAACTGTAAACTTGTGTGAAGCATAAGTTTTCTGGTGTAACAAGCCATCAAAGTGAAAAGTTAATATGCCTAGATTTTCTACTGATACTGAATCTTTGTTGAGAAAGGCTGGTTGGCAAGAAGGCAGGAAGATTGACACAACCGGATACGAACAAGTCTTGAGAGAAGAAGGATTTGAAATTCCAGCTTGCGTTATAGTGTTATTACAAGAATTTGGTGGTTTGAGAATAGTACATCCTCATGCCAAAGTAGCAGGAAAAACGGATGACTTCATTTTTGAAGTGGATAAAGCGACGGTAGAGCACAGAGGGGTTTGGGCGAAAGGGAATTATAGACATCGTGTTGGTAAAAAGCTATGCAGTGTTGGTGAAGCCTCTAATGTTCAGATGATACTGGTTATGTCTTCTGATGGTGAAGTTTTTGGTGGTTTTGACGATTTCTTATGTGACATTGGAAGCTCTGGCGATGATGCTATTGAAGCGCTTTGTTCAGGAAGAGATGTCCGAGAAATACCTCAACTTGGGCAACCGTAATAAACCTAGAATGTGCCTTACGCACCCAGCTTTGATGCCGTCGGCAACTTGATCACCTTGACTTATCCTGACGGCAAGCAAGTGCATTTCACGCAAATATGAATACGATGCCGCAGATCAATTGATTACTGTCACCGATTGGGCGAATAGGGTTACACGCTACGATTACGATAATCTGAAATTGAAATTCTCCTACGTGGTGCAGGTTGGGCCCAACAAAGAGCGGGAACTTCAAAAGAGGAACATGGTAATTGGTGGGATAATCCTCCATATGCTGATGATCCAAAGGATCAAGAAATGATTCAATTAGGAATTGAATATTGTAAGTGTGGAGGATAATGTATGTTTTTTTCAAAAAATAGCCTAACAATTAAAACATTCCCTCTTTTTTTATTTTTGACGGTAATGATAGAAATGACAGGTTGCGATCCTGTTGCTCGTGAGGAAATGGCACGTATTTCTTCTCCTGATTTGATAGTAGACGCTATTCTTATTCGAGCTAATGCAGGTGCTACCACTTCTTTTGTATTTGAAGTCTATATTGTTCAAACAGGTGATGTACCAACAGAGGACTACCTCTTATTTAGAGGCGATAAAATGGAAGGATTAAAGCTTCGATGGGTACAATCAAAATTGCTAACTATTCAATATGAACAAGGGCGAATTTTTCACTTTAGCAATTTTTGGAGTTCTCAAGATGTTCAAAACTTCAAATATCGAGTTGAAATTCGTCTTATTCAGCGAATGTAGCATGGTAGGGTGGGCAACGTTGTTGCCCAGCAAAACGTTAAAACACCACGATATTCGTCATGATTGGTGGACAAATAAACGTTTGTCCATTCTACTTTAGTCGCTAATTTAGGGTGCATCACGCACCCTATGACTTTGTTCTTGTGAGAGGTGAGAAAGCTATGCTGAGTAGAAAGAAGATTAAGTCAAGTCTCCTGATTTTTTTAGTCGCATTGCTATTATTAACGACTGGATTTGGTTTTGTGAGCGGTTACGCACAATACTATATAGCCGCAGTGTTACATGAGAATGGGTATTTTTTGACGGCCCGTTATTTTTATCAATTGGCGTTTCAGCGAGAGATTAAAGAAGCTTATCGTTATTTAGGTGTCATTTATCTTGATGGGCAGGGTGTTGAGCCAAATGCTCAAATAGCACTTGAGTACTTTGAAAAAGCCGTTATAAATGGAGATGTTGACACCAATTTTGCTC
>JAYQWI020000502.1:0-6035 GCA_035871815.2 Candidatus Parabeggiatoa communis | reverse complement strand
GCGCTTTTGTATTTTGCAAAAAATCGAAGAGGTTAGTCACCTTTAGGTGACTTTCGTTTTCAGACAACGGCTGAAAGCTGTTGGCTGTTATAATCAAAAAGTGCCTATTTATGACGATGCTAAGTATATTTGTCAGATTCATTTTCATTCTCACGCAAAGCCACCAAGAACGCTAAGTCATCTGAAAACTTTGCGCCTTTGCGTGAGGCTTTTTTCTTGAAATCAGCGCAATCAACATTCTATCAATTTTTTTTAATCAGCGTAAATCATGACAATCATTTAAATCCGCGTTCTATCCATTTTTTAGATTTGACATCTCACTTCTGCTTGACTTTGAGATACAACACTTATAAAAAAGGCCCTTCAAACAGTTGAAAACCTCAAAGTGTAACCCAATGAACTTTCTAATTGATAACTGATAACTGACACTTTACAAGCCGCAGCCGATTGGCTGCATTCACAATGCCCACAGTATATGCCCGATTTAACGGAGTTAGGCAACAAGCTCAAATCGGGTGAATATTGTTTTCAGCCGTTGACTACGGTGGAAACGACTAATAAACTGGGCGAACCTGAAACTTTGGAAGTTTGGCATTCACAGGTTCGTCTCGTACTCAAGGCGATGAGTCTGGTGTTAAAAAACCATCTCAGTAAGGATTTTCCGACTTGTTGTCCTCATTTAGAAGGCCGCAGTGGCATTAAGAAAACCGTGCGTAAAACACGGGAATTTGTGCAAACTCATCCCGATTCGTGGGTATTTAAAACCGATGTGCAAGGCTATTATGATCACATTGATCATGTCGTGTTGTATAACCAATTGCAATCCATAATGCCTAATGAGCAATATTTCTTGCGCTTATGTTGGCAATATCTGAAACGCACGGTTTATGAGGGTGGCAATTATTATGATATCGAGCGAGGTATTAGCTTAGGTTGCCCATTATCACCGTTGATGGCGGCCTTATATTTGAGGCCCCTGGATGAGGCATTTGAGGGGCAAGAGTCGTTTTATGCCCGGTTTATGGATGATTGGGTGATGATTACCCCGACACGCTGGCAGTTAAATTCTGCTATGGCAAAGGTTGATGAAATTCTGAATCAACACCAACTGACGAAAGTGTCTGAGAAAACCTTTATTGGGCGGATAAAACGCGGCTTTGATTTTTTAGGCTATCATTTTTCGCCAGAGTCTTTGACTGCGACTAAAAAAACACTGCAACGCCGTGATGCACGCATCCACCGGCTTTACGAGCAAGGCACTTCTGAATATCGCGTTGGGGAAACTATCTCGCTTTGGCAAGCAAGAGATCGTTTACAAGCTCAGTTAACTGAGACTGAGGAATGTCATCATTTTCCACGTCAAACGGATTCGAGTAAACTTCCGTTAGAAGCGAAGTTCCTCGCGTTGGGGGTCGCTTCTGTTCTGAGTACCGCCGCTTTTGATTCGCACGCGGTAGTTTATAAACACGGAGACGGATACCCGACTGGCGGATCGTGGGGTAGCGCTTGTTTTGGCTCTGGAAGCAATAATGCGTTCACTGTCGGTGCCGATTTCAATGCACTTAAGCCTAAATTCAAGAATCAGGGTTCCTATACCATTTCTGGGACGTTTACACTGGCTTCAAATTTGACTAGTGTGAAACCTCAGCACAAATTGAACTCCTCCAGTACGGGTTCTGTCATTCATGCCTGGAATAGTTTCAATAAGAACAAAATTTTGTACGTTCATAACTCAAGTCTTAATCTTTATGGATGGGTTCGTTTTGACTTATCGGTCACTGCTTGGAATGGCAACTTTATTCAGGGTAAAGGAGGAATAACTTCTTATGGGGTTGCTGATCAAACACCTAACCAGAATACGGCGGGTTTATCTACTGATATAAGTTGCCCTACTACGAATACTCCGCCAACCGCATCAGATGCCACGCAAACACTTAATGAAGACTCTACCTTATCATTCTCAGAAAATGTGTTTGGATTCAATGATGCGGATGGGAATACCCTCAACAAAATCCTCGTCACTGCCATACCAAGCCCCGGAACACTCTTTCTTGATGCGAACACGGATGGAAACGTAGACAGCGGTGAAGCTCTTGCCAATAATGATGACATTACCAAAGCTGAACTTGATGCCAACAAACTCAAATTTAAACCCGCAGAAAATGGCAATGGGACATCGTACTCCTCCTTTCAGTTCAAAGTGCATGATGGAACCGAGCCAAGTGCCGAAGCCTATACCATGACGATTAATGTCACGGCGGTTAATGACGTACCCAGCTTTACCAAAGGGGCCGACCAATCCGTTGATGCCGGGACAACTACCGCGCAAACCGACACCGGTTGGGCCACGAGCTTGGACAAAGGCGCAACTAATGAAAGTGCTCAAACGCTGAGCTTTAACGTCACCAGCTCGGGCGATAATATCTTTTCAACGGCCCCGGCAATCGCTGCCAACGGCGATTTAACTTACACCCCTAATGGAACATCGGGCGTTGCAACCGTTTCGGTAAAAATTCAAGATGATGGTGGCACTGCCAATGGCGTGGATGAATCCGCAGCGCAAACCTTCACGATAACGGTAAAAGAGCAAATGACCGTCACTATTTCCGGCTCGGTCAGCGAAGCGGGGACAACAGCAACTGGAACAGTGTCCGTTCCAACGAATGTGACCAGTGACTTGACGGTTAATTTAGTCAGCGATGATACCGGTGAAGCGACGGTGCCGGCCTCGGCGACTATCCTGACGGGGCAAAATTCTGCGGATTTCACCATAACCGGCATTAATGACGCTGATATAGATGGCAACCAAACGCCGACTATCACGGCTTCAGCATCGAATTATAGTGATGGTACTGCTACCGTCACTGTGGTTGATGATGATGTGGTGGGTGTCACTGTGGGAGCAATTTCAGGTGCGATTACAGAAGGGGCACAAGGTAGCTATACCCTAAAACTCAATACCAACCCAGCGGGTTCGGTTACAATTACAGCCAGCCCTTCTGGGCAATGTAGTGTTGATCAATCAAGCATCGCTCTTTCAAATACGACTGCAACAACTCTCAATGTTACCGCTACGGAAGATAGCGATATTGAAGGCGATCATAGTTGTACGATATCCCATACTATCACTACCGGCGATGGGGGGGATTATACAAACGCTCTCAATGTTAATAGCGTTACCGCCTCAATCACCGACAACGAACCTTATGTCAAAATAACCCAAACTTCTGGCAGCACCAGTGTAGCAGAGGGCGGTGCAACAGATAGTTTCGATGTCAAACTCAGTACACAACCTACTCAAGCTGTGACGATTACAGTGACACCGGATGCTCAAATTGATTTGGGTGAGGGGGCGGCTACGGCTAAGACGCTTTCTTTCACGACCACTGATTGGAACACGGCTCAAACCGTAACGATAACCCCGGTTGATGACACGACAGTAGAAAATAGCCATAGCAGTACGATTGCTCTCAGTGCTTCTAGTTCTGATACTAATTATGATACTGGTGCAAGCTTTGTTCTTGACGGCACAATCTCAGCCAGTTTATCTGTGAATATCACCGATAATGATGTCGCTCCAACGCCTACTCCAACCCCTACACCAACCCCTACGCCAACCCCTACGCCACCGCCAAGCACAAGCTCTCCTGGATCAAGCATAATCACAACCCCAACTGGTGGGCCAATCGTTGAATTTGCAGGGGAGGGTAGTGGTTCGGTTAACGCCTCTTCAAATAGTAGTGGCCAGTTTTCATGTCATTCCAGTGAAACCTGTCCAACCCAAATTCAAATTGGCTGGTATCGATTCGAGCCAACCGCCGATCAAGATTCAGAATTTGTGGAGTGGCGCGGTAATAACTGTCAAAATGGTGAATATACCACCTCTTTTGGGGGAACATGTATTGCGGTGTTTAAAAAGTTACCCCCACCTGTTGAAGAACCGGTAAAAGTAACGCCATCCCCAGTTACGCCAACGGTACCCGATATCACGCCATCGCCAGTTGCGCCTCAAGTGCCCGATACCAGCCCATCCCCCGTTACGCCAACTGTGCCGGATATCACAACTTGCCCATCTATAACTCGGCTCTATGTCAATCAAGCCGCAACGGGTGAAGACACAGGCTGTACTTGGCCAAATGCCGCGACTAACTTGCAAACGGCTTTACAAAAAATCGGCAGCGACTATCAATACGTCAAAGAAGTTTGGATTGCTAAAGGCACTTATTACCCATCCAGCGAGGGTGATCGTAATGCGAGTTTCCAATTGCTAAATGGTGTCGCTATTTATGGCGGCTTTGCAGGTTATGAAACGGAACTCAATCAACGTAATAGTGCCACCCATCCAACCCTTCTCAGTGGTGATATTGGCATCGCAAACGATAATAGCGATAACAGCTACAACGTCGTGAAGGGCAGCAACACCAATGAAACCGCCCTACTCAACGGTGTTATCATCGAAGGGGGTAATGCCAATCAAGGCGACACTTGCCCCGAAGCTTGTGGCGGTGGCATCTATAATGATAATGGCAGCCCCACCCTGAAACATATTTTTTTACGATATAATTCAGCCATTTACGGTGGTGGACTCTATAACGGCAATAATAGCCAGCCGTTCGTAAAAGAAAGCATGATTGACAACAACACAGCTCAAGAGGGCGGTGGCATCTTAAATGATAATAGCAGCCCGACGTTAAGCCATGTTTTCATCACGGGTAACACGGCCAGCCATCAAGGAGGTGGGATGGTCAATCAAAACCAAGCCGCACCGATCAATAGCCATGTCAATTTCGGTCGCAACACGGCCTCAGTGGGTGGTGGAATGTTCAATGACTTCAGTTCGGGTGTGCTGAGTCATAGTACAGTTCATGATAATCAAGCTGAAAAAGGGGCTGGCATCGTCAATTTGAACCAGAGTACCCCACTGCTCAGTCATGTCATTCTCAGCGGCAACGTGGCCACACAAACAGGGGGTGCTATCTTGAATCTGAACAGTTCCCCAACCTTAAGCCAATCGACAATCAGTGGCAATCTGGCCCCCAATGGCAGTGGAATCCACAACGAAAATAGCAGCCAAACCCTTGTCAATAATAGTATTCTATGGGGCAATATTCACAACCCCAATGCGGCAATTGTTCCCCAACTGGAAGACCATTCTGGCAGTGCCACAACAGTCAATCATTCCATCGTACAAGGCGATTGGACGGGTTTAGGTCATAATAATCTGGCAACCGATCCCTTGTTTACCGAACCCGTGATCGATCCCATAACCACCCACACCACGATGGGCGATTTCCACCTCAAAGCGGCTTCACCGGCCATTAACGCGGGGGATAATCAGTTGATTCCTCAAGACTTAGCTGATGCCGAATGTATTGGCGAATTTGGTGATGGCAATACCATTGAAAAAGTGGATGTTGACTTTGAAGGCAGAACCCGCCTCATTGGCAATGCGGTCGATATGGGTGTGTATGAAGTACAAACGCTACCCGATGCCCCAATCCCAGAAACGCTCAAATATACGCTAAACGTTACCGTAAGCGGTGAAGGCCAAGGAAGCGTTGTCTCCAATAAAGAGGGTATCAGCTGCGGCTCCGATTGTAGCCAAGATTATTTAAGTGGCACAGCAATCAATTTGATTACGATCAGCGAACCGGGTTCAATTTTTAGAGGCTGGTTCGGAGATTGTAGCGGTGAGGAAGGGCATTTTATGGTAGAAATGGATGCCGCGAAACAGTGTACGGCCCAATTTGACCTGGCACCAATTGAAAAACCCGTCGTTATAATTGAAAAACCCGTTGTTGTGGAACCCGCAGATGAATTTGCGCTACCCACAAATACCGTGGCCGGCAACACCCCAGTTAATCCCTGTAATACGTCAGACGAATTGATTGGCGTGTGTCATGCCCATGCACAAAGCATTACCTACCAAGCAATTGGAGTAGATGATAGTCTGTCCAATGGCATTTTAGATCACCCACTGACCAGTAAAGGCCTGGTTTCCAACACCACGATTACCGAAAAAGGCCATTTGAAAG
>JAYQWI020000501.1:0-2959 GCA_035871815.2 Candidatus Parabeggiatoa communis | reverse complement strand
GGTAATCTGATAGCTTAAATCTTGCCCTTGTTTAACCACGCGAGTTTGGGGGATGGCCGTGATTCTGAGCAATGACACCGGTTTGTCGAGTTTGACTTCCGTTCTGAGGATATTATTACCTACAGCAAAGTCTTGTGACTCTTCAAACTGATAGCCGGTTTTGCTGGCCATTAAGGTGTATTCTCCTTCCGTTAAACCATTGATTTCCCAGTAACCCGTCTCATCAGTGGTGGTATTTTGATGACCCACGACTTGGACGGTGACACCGGCAATCGGATGACCCAATCTGTCATGGATATACCCAAAGCTACTATGAACCCCCTCAATGATAACTTCACCTTTTGAATTGACGTAAACAATCTTGCCAGATTCAAAGGTAACTTCGTAGCTGAAGTAGAAATTTGAGGTTTCTAAGCGGTTTGACCAGACGCGACGAATTTGCTGTACGTTTCCATTTGCTGATTGTATGGCTATTTGTTCAGCTTGGGCATCTGAAATTTTTGGATAATTCTGTTCTTGAGCCATCCATGTTGCACTCGCAAACGAACCATCTACCGGATTAATTTCAACCAAGATAGTAGCAGTATCACCTTCGTTGGGACTTAGGGCAAAAATAGCATGTTGAGTGCTAGTATCTAGGTTATCCACCATAAAGTTACGAACATATTTCACTTTTTTAACCAACGGTTGTAAAAGTGGATTTACTAACAACTCTCCGGGAATAGCATCTATGACTGCACTGAGTAGGTCAATATCGTTTTGCCCATCTCTTGTTTTTCTACGTGTAGTTTTAGTACTGAGAAAATTTTGCAATGCTTCGTTTGGCTTAGAACTACCAAGAGTTAATTCTACATTGGCTAACGCTGCCTCGGCTGCGGATATGTCACTAAATGGTGGTTCAACTACTACTCTGAACTTACCATTTATCATCTGATGATCTGCTTCAAAAGCACTGCCATTTTGATAGAAATAATAGCCCAGCTCTGTACTTGCAATAGTTGGATTATTAAGTAGAAATCCTGTTACTGTGACATCTGTTAAAGTTACCGGTATATCATCAGAAGAATTCACTTTTGTAAAACAAGGTTCTGAATTGGTAGTAAACCCTCGTAATACCCGCCAATTATGTTCGTAGCTATCGCCAATAGCAACTAAAGCAGGCGCATTTTTCCCACCATTAGGAACACAATCCATCCAATAGACAAGTTTCTTGATAGAATCTTCAACATTATCACTTTCCAAATGTCCATAGTTGTAATCGTTCTTTCCATCAGCCTTACCATCGGGTCCTTGATCTATATGGACTTCCAAATTCAGTGCATCCTGTACTTTATCTGCTGTCATATCATTTGAATCTGAATCATAAATATCTGATTGAGAGGTTGTACTGTCAATCAAGTACTTTAACACCATTTGGATAGCTGCTGCACCAGACCAATCTATTGACTGACTGGAAGGAAAATTATCCTTACCATCGCCGTCAATACCCATATAAATATGGTAGTTTAGTGCATCCACTGCTTTATCAATTTGAATGCGTGGGAATATATAGTTACCATCTGGGATAGATTTACCCGTTACTTTCAAAGCAGCTTCAATAATGTCCACTATCTTTGTTATAGGATGCTCACTGCTATCTTGATCGCTGTTTGGGGTTGCATCAAGTTTCTGTTTCAAGATAGCCCATGCACCGGCGACGTGAGGAGCAGCATAGGAAGTACCTGATTTTTCGTGTTTACCTTGCTCAGTTACAGTAGATTCAATTAATTCGCCAGGAGCTACTAAGTCAAGAGTACTAGCAAGGTTTGAATTACTCAAAACAGAATCATCATTTTCGTTTGTAGCTCCCACACTAATTGCAGAAGAAATGCAAGCTGGTTTCGCAAGCTTATCTTTATGGCCGTGATTCCCAGATGAAATGATTGTTGCTATACCATAGGAATAAAGATGATCAATAGCCGGTTTTCTGGAATCGCTATCACAAAATCCGTTAGAAAACTCTTTAGAATTTAGGCTCATATTGACAGCGGCAATATTATACTCGCTTGCTAGAGTGGTATAAACATATTCTAAAGCACTTATTTGAGCGTTAATATGAAATTTAATTTTATAATCACCGCTATTGAGAAGCTTTAAATTCGCTATTTTTATAGCAATAATGCTTGCTTCTTTAGCAACTCCTTTAATACTTCCGTTAGCAGCAACAATTCCAGCAACGTGTGTACCATGATCGCATTTTGTCATATAATCAGGCTCATCATTGAGAGGGCAAGGAGGAGTAGCAGCACCAGAGAGAGTAGTATAATCAGTAGTAGTATTACGTGATTCTTCTGTTTTGTCCTGACGGCAAGTTAATTTGTCTCCTTTAGTAGTATCCGCAAATGAAAAACAAGCTTCCTCAACAACTTTGCTTGCTAATGCCGGATGAGTAGAATCAACGCCAGAATCCAAAACAATAACATATTGCCCTGCACCTTTATAACCTTTGCTCCAAGCACCTTCTATACTCGTATTTTGTTCTAAATAGTTTTCTGCCCCAACTATTTTGGTACTTTCACTTAACGAAATAGAATCAGCAACATTCAACCACATGTTAGTAGCAAGAGAATGTCCAATAATTGTCTCAAAAAGTACCCTGTTAATTTTCATAAACAACTGGGGAACAGTTGTAAAAGTATTAACCGAATTTAAGAATTCATCAATATTCTGAACAGGTCTACGTACTGCTGGCACAGTAAGTGCCGATACAGTATTGACAAACTGAGATTGTGCCGTTGCTATTCTGTTTCTCTGAGCATCAACACCATCTCGACTATCATAATAACCCTCCGGCTGATAATCATCCACATGCAAGCCAATAATCACATAGGCATAACCCACATCATTAATTGTCCGCAATATCCTCCGTTGCTCAAAATCAAGGGTCGTCTTTTCATAAGCGCCTATGTCATAACCACTA
>JAYQWI020000500.1:0-2561 GCA_035871815.2 Candidatus Parabeggiatoa communis | reverse complement strand
CCATCTTCAAATGGATGTATAAAAATAAATCCAAAAGCGAGCAATGTCGCCATCAGAACGGGATCGTAATCGCTTTCATTTAATAAGATATAGGTTTCAAAAAAACCGGATATTAATTTATCAAGATCATCAGTACGCGCTGAAATGTGAACCGGTATAGGTGTACCGGTTACTCGATCATGATCACCAACAAATCCACCCTCAACTCGACATCCAAGTGTAATAAAACGGTTATCGGCAATCACTATTTTTTGAAGGTATTCCAGTTCTTCGAGGTTTAATGGCCTTTGTCCGGCTTGGCCGATTATTTTCCCCCAACGTTCAATACGGTTATGTGGTGGAGATTCCCCTTCGATGGTGTAGGAGGCTTTAGAATCTTTGAGCAGAAGAAAAGCAGCCGCTCGGTTTAACAGATCAGAATGTGTTTTTCCAATATGATCAGCTGCAGTTTGAGACAGATTAAGGGCAATGTACTGGTCAAGCTGGTCTGTTCTTCTAATCAATGGGCAAAAATCAGGTGTACCCGGTAGGTTATTATACACTCGATGACGACGTGATGGACGAGATGGCCCCGGATATTGGAGCTTATCATTGACCAGTATAACGAAATTACCTTGAGTTACGTCAGGTAAATCTAGCTTTTCATGACGTAGCCATTCAAACAAAAACCAGATTCGACGGCTATAGATGCCAGTGGGTTCAGATTGAACAATATCGACAAGTAAAGCGGGATCAATGTGATCAAAAAGCACTTTGAGGATACCAAGCTCAATGCCTTCATATTTTAGGGCAAAAGTTAAATGGCCGTAAAGCGTATCCTCTGGATCATGCCTTGGTGTGAATACGCGCCATTGTCCTTTTTCGTACTTTTTGTGCTTTTCGCCAATCGCACTTAGTGAATCGGGTATAGGAACGGGCAAGTCATAATCGATAATAAGTGCAATATAACCGACCGGCTTGGCCTTCGTTTCTGGTAGTGGATAATCGTGAAAAACAGTTACAGACTGTGAATTTTGTTTATTTTTACTCATTTTCATGAATATGGCTTATTAAAGACTAGCGAGCGTAGGGTGGGTTTCAGCGATAGGTTCAAGCCACCTTTTTATTAAACCATACAAAATTGTTGATTTATTTTCAATGGGTTATAAAAATATCAACTTGATAAGAAATGGTCACGAAATAACTTCCCGTTTTATAGATTTTCAAGGTTAAAGGGCGAACACGTAGGTTCGCCCCTACGAGCATAAGTTGTAGGGGCTGCCCTTGCGTGTTCGCCCCTACAACCGGCTCGTAGGGGCAATCCCTTGTGGTTGCCCCTGGTTGCTTCTATATAAAATACCTCAAAATTTATGGTTCAGTACTTAAGTAAAACGGTAGTTACCCGGCCATGCGTTTGTGCGGCCGCACCAGCCAGTAGAGCGGCAGGGTGGACACTGCGCCCAAGGTGTCCAGCAGCATGTCCTTTTGCGCGTCCCAAATGTCGCCCTGCGATCCCAGAAATTCGATGCCCGCATCCCCGCCTTCCAGCACTGCGTACCACCATTCGATGATCTCGTAGCCCGCGGCCGCGGCCATGATGGCAAATAGTCCGAACAGCGTGGCCGTCACTGGGCCGCATAGCCGGCGGCGCAGCATGAACTCAACGATGGGGTAGGCGTAGAAGCCCACCGAGTAATGCGCGATGCGGTCGAAATGGTTGCGTTCGGCGCCGAAGAGATCGGTGATGAAATCGAACGGCACGTTGGCGAAGGTGTAGTGCCCGCCCATGGTGTGCCAAAATATCCAGAACGCCATTAGCCCGTAGGCTAGGTTGGAGAACCTGAAGCTGCGGAAGGTCAGCACCAGGAACGCGAACACCCCAATCGCCGGGATGTTCTCTGCCCACCACACGGCGCGGGACACCGGCTCGACGGCCAGCACCGCCCAGTACACCACATATACGCTTGCCAACAGGTGTGGGAAATATTTTGACATGTCGGGTACTTTTTTGTAGATAGATTTTAGCATTTTAATTAATTTTCTAGTTTGTTTAGGTAGGCGTGCAAACTTTAGTTTGCAATTAGTTTATCCAATTCAAACTAAAGTTTGAACTCCAATCAAGACGTTTTTGCAACTTGTGGAACGCTGATTTTTTTATCAGTTCAATCCGTTGTTTGTTGAAAAAGCGTTTAAGTACTGAAGCATAAATTTTCAGGTATTTTAATAGAAGCAATGTTTATTTGTAATTAGAGACGCGAAGCATCGCGTCTCTACAATTCGCGCTTTCGTAGAGACGCGATGCCGAGCAAATCTTTGCGGTAAAATACCGGTTTATTTGTGGTTCAGTACTTATCCCAAATTTTTAAATCGCGATCACTTGCATTGTAGCACTCTCTTCTGAAACGCTATAGCAATGCACTCTAAATATAACCTTTTGATTTTTAATAAATAATTCCCACAACGGTTGCTGTGAAGCAAGTGGCTAACACGCCGGCAAAAATGGATTTCATACCCAGAGAAATGATGTCATCTCTTTTTTCGGGTGACATTGCCGTTAATCCGCCTATCATAATCCCTAGACT
>JAYQWI020000499.1:0-7919 GCA_035871815.2 Candidatus Parabeggiatoa communis | reverse complement strand
AAGCATAAATTTTCAGGTATTTTAATAGAAACAATGTTTATTTGTAATTAGAGACGCGAAGCATCGCGTCTCTACAATTCGCGGTTTCGTAGAGACGCGATGCCTCGCGTCTCTTTGCGGTAAAATACCGGTTTATTTGTGGTTCAGTACTTAATGTCAGATCGGCAACGTTTGTTGCCCACCCTACCCCCTTTTATTTAAATTAATGTTTCAGTATTTAGGGCAATCCGTCGGGTTGCCTTCACTCTTTTTGAAGTTTGCCCAATTTAAGGAGTCAATCATGTTAAAAATGCCTATTGTTGTCGTTTCAGTGTGGTTCACTGTGATGCTGGCAATGATGCCACCTACCCTGTTTGCCAGTGAGGAATCCTCTTGTGCCCCTTTTGAGTGCTATCAAAAAGCCCTTGAACAGCTTAAATACGCACGGGAATTGGTAGAAGCACAACAAGCAGAAAATAAAAGGTTGCTTGAAAACGTTAGGAAACTTGCTGAAAGTAATCAGTATTTAATTCTTCAAAATCAATCACTGATTTCTTCACTACAACAGAAAACAAAACTTATCAATGCCAAAGGTGTTGAAGCATCACAAACCGAATTAAACGTGAACGGCATAGTGAGTGCCAATGTCTTTAAAAGTAAGATTAAAGAGTTTTCCCCATACAATACCGTTGAACAAGATACAGCGGATAAAGATTTTTATGAAGATAAGGCTTGTGTGTTTGGAACCATAACATCTGCCTTAGTCAGTCATAAAAATGGTTCAAATTTACAAGCCGCCATTTGTACATGTCTTCATTCTAAGCGGGGTAGAGGCTGGTTTTGTTGGAATTAACATTTTTAATCTCACGCTTCGCGCAAAATGCTTAAGTCGCATTGAGAACACTTCGTGCCTTTGCGCCTTTCGGTGAGATTGGTTTTGGTTTGAACCTTTCTTTGAAAATAAAGTTCAGGGTATTATTTCTACACTATGTAGAATTATTGTATAATTTCTCACCCGTTTATTCCCCAATATATAGCTTGTCAGAGACATAAGTTGCCCTTTCCAATACGGGATATCAAGGCGTTGATAACTGATTTCCACGCTAAAGTTTTTGCGCGCAAAAACTTTAGCGTGGAACTGATAACTGATAACTGATAACTGATAACTGATAACTGATAACTGATAACTGATAACTGATACTTATATCTCTTTTTTCCGACCTTTGAGTAAATAGACTTGCATCTTTCCTTTACCTTTTATCATAAGAGGTTCACGCTTTTCAAAAAAATAATCTGCTTTAAGCAGTTCATAAGTTTCTTGCGTCACTTGTGTTTCTCCTACAATACCATAAGATTCCATACGACTTGCTGTATTAACCGTATCGCCCCAGAGATCATAAATAAACTTACGTCTGCCAATAACACCCGCAATAACCGGGCCACTATTTATCCCAATACGAAATTGTAAGGGTTTCTTGTCTATATAAAAACAAGAACATTTTATCATTTCATGTATATCTAAAGAAAATTCTGCCATTAAATGAGCATGATTTTTATGGGGAATGGGAATGCCAGCAACAGCCATATAACAATCACCAATCGTTTTTATTTTTTCAATACCGTATTTTTCTACTCGTAAATCAAATTCTGAAAAAATTAAATTCAATTGATTAACCAATTTTTCGGGAGGAATGGACGTTGATAACTTGGTAAAACCTGTCATATCAGCAAATAAAACAGTGACTTCCGCAAAAGTATCTGTAATTACTTTTTCACCCTGTTGTAATCGTTGAGCAATGGGTTTAGGTAAAATATTGAGTAATAGTGCTTCAGCTTTCTCATTAACGTTTTCTAAAGCTATTTTCTCTAATTTCAACATTTTTTGCGTTTTTTCTAATTCAAAGATGACATTATTGTACATTATTCCAATTTGCCCAACTTCAGTAAAGGGATCTTGTGGTACTCTAATTTTGAAGTCTTGCGTTTCAGCTTGATAACGCATAATTTCAAATAATTCTTGCAATTTAGTTGTTACTTTATGTTCAGCAACATCTAAACCGATCTCTTCAGCAAATTCAGAAACCCGAAGCTTATAAAAAAATTGATTAATGATCCAGAAAATAATATAAGTCGTACTGAAAACCAGTATTCCACATACGAGTATTCCTAATCCTTGCACCATAAATTGTTCATATCGAGTCAGATGGGTATTTAATTTATCTAAATCGGCAAACAATGCCACTGCTAAGGTTCCCCAAATACCGCCTCCAAGATGTACAGGAATGGCACCGACGACATCATCAATTTTTAATTTTTCTAACAGATCATCTAGTAATACCACAATAATTCCGCCAATCATACCGATTAACACCGCTTGATAGCTAGAAACGGCGTTTGCATTGGCTGTAATCGAAACTAATCCGCCTAAGGTTCCATTAATAACGAAAATTAAATCAGCTCTTTTTTTCCAAAACCAACCAAAAAAGAGGGCCGTTACCATACCAAATACACCCGCAAGTAATGTATTTTCAATGACAATAGGAACAATGTTATTAAAGGCTAACGTACTGCCTCCATTAAATCCAAACCAACCAAACCAAAGCAATAAGGTACCCAAGACAGATAAGGGTAAATTATTGGTATTAAAATTTCGCAATTGATTTTGTTCAACTTGAAATCGCCCTTTACGCGCCCCTAAAATGAGTACAATGGCTAATGCAACCCAACCTCCCGTACTATGGACAACGGTGGAACCTGCAAAGTCAATAAACCCCATTTGTGCTAACCAACCTTGTGTTTCTCCTTGACTTAAACCATTCCAAGTCCAATGACCAAACAAGGGATAGATGAATAAAGAGATAAAAGCGGTAATAATGAGATAGCCTACGAATTTAAGTCGTTCTGCAACGGCACCGGATACAATGGAAGCGGCAGTACTACAAAACATGGCTTGAAAAATGAAAAAAATATGAGGTACATAACTAGCATTAAAGAAAATATGATAGCTAAACCAACCATTTTGGGTAGGCCCGAACATTAAACCGACACCAATTATCCAAAAACAGGCAATAGAAATACCAAAATCAGCTATGTTTTTCATCGCAATGTTCATGCTATTTTTGCGACGAGTCATACCCGATTCCAGCCCGGTAAAACCCGCTTGCATTAAAAAAACAAGCATAGCTGAGATAAGTACCCATAGGTAATCAAATTCATTTTCCATGAATCTAGCTTCCATATTTATTATTAGTCAAAGTTAGTATTTCCTCTCGTTCCAACATTCCAACGTTAGAACGCCTTTAAAAAAAATGATTTCGTTTCAAGCCTTTCGCTGTGGAACCTGAAAAACTTAACTGATTCATATTGCTTAAGTACTGAACCACAAATAAACCGGTATTTTACCGCAAAGAGACGCTTCGCGGCGCAAATCTACAATTCGCGTAAACCGGTATTTTACCGCAAAGAGACGCGAGGCATCGCGTCTCTACAATTCGCGTAAAGCGGTATTTTACAGGGAAGAGACGCGAGGCATCGCGTCTCTACAATTCGCGGTTTCGTAGATTTGCTCTGCTTCGCGTCTCTAATTACCATTCACAACCAATAACCAATCAATAAAAAAGCGCCCCAATAATGAGGATGTTTAAAGTTATCGTGATTGTCAGGTAACTTACCACAAACACTTGTTTTCTGATTCAGTTCACCTTTCAACATCAGTCTTTGAGCCTGTTGTAAGGCATGCGCTTTAGCCATAACCGGTTGCGCTTTTAACTGATGATAAAACGCTTCCATCAGATAACACGTTGATAAATCATTCACTTGCCATAAACTGGCTAATGCACTTATCGTACCCGCTTTGACAGCGAGTCCTGATAAACCCAAGGCTGCCTCATCATTTCCCATAGCACTCTCACAAGCACTTAAAGTTAATAAGGCCACAGGCCTCTCTCGAAACCTACCCCAACGTGCAACTTGTTCCAGATCATCTAAAGTTAACCGGCTATTATAGGCCTCTAAAAAACTCTCTTTTGGATTGCCTTGAAATGTGCCATGCGTCGCAATATGGATAACCTGATAGGGCTGTTCTTTTATCTTCCTCAAAAAGTTTTGCCGAGTAAACGCTTTATCCAGCAACTTTTCAGATTGAGAAAGCCTTCCAATCGCTTCGACTTCTGTTTTGACATAAGGTAAAGGGTTCTGGCCTATTGAAAGCCCATTGAGCAAAATCGGTTGGTTTGGCATCCACTTTTCTGGCGTATCCGTTAAGCTCAAACTCGGTGTCGTTGCCAATGCATAGTGCTTTTCAATCAAATAACGTTTGCCATCATGCAAAACGGCAAAAGGAATCTTGCGAAGTGCCCCATCTGGAATGACAATCAACGTTTCGACTTCAAGAAGCTCAGATTCAAACGGACGGATTAACTCGTTATAAAGCTGTTGAGCATGAGGCAATAAATCGGGCACTTGAGCCCAAGTAGGCTTTTCTTCATTCAGTTCAATAATCAGTTTTTTAATCAGTTCCTCTTCCAAACGCTTTTGATTGACAGGCATAGTAACGACTTGTCTTTGATTATCGGTACGCAGTAACAATTCAAGGCGTTCAGGAAATATAATAGGATAAAGCACAGCAGTATTGCGAATCGCTTTATTTATTAAAGCGACGGGCTGATGATTTTTAAGCGCGCAGGGATGATCGGGTTTATCTTGATTGTTGACAACAGAATTATCGCCAACACAATCATCCTGAAAATAGTTTTCTAATTCAAACGTTTTGAACTGTTCAATAATGTCTTGAGCTTGACAAAGAAAAGCTTGTTTCTTTTTCTCCTGGCTATTTTTGGCTTCTTTCAGCAATAACGCAATCAATTCCAAATAAACTTGTCCGGCTGCGGTTTCCCGGAAAGGCAATTGTCTACTACGATAACTCGTTTGTTCTAAATCTGAGCGAATATCGTTTAAATAGATAACAGCGCGTTCATAGGCCTTGATCGCCCCTTCTTGATCACCGAGCTGATTCAATAATTGCCCTAATTGTCGTTCCCAAAGAGACAATATATCAGTTGCCAATACGGTTTGAGCATAGAAAATAGCTTGTCGCGTCAATCGCAAGGCATCTGAATAACGGCTTTCCGACTGATAGAGTTCACCCAAGTAACCATAAGCATAGCTCACAACACGCGGAAATGCCTTCGCATCAAAGCGGCGCAGCTTTTCAAGGGCATGATAAGCCTTCAACATCAGTTGAGTATTATCAGGCGCGAGTTCCGTTTGAATTTGCCTGGCAATCTGACTGAGATGAATCAGGTTAAAAGCCTTATCTTGATTGTCTTCTGGCAACAGCCATGTCGCGGCGAATGCCGTATCAAGCGCATGAATCGCTTTTTGTAAGAGGATAGCTTCATCATCTTGATAAAACCGCTTTTTTTGGGTATCACCACTATATGGCTTCACATCAATCCACAATTGAGCCAGGTTTGTCAGAATATGAGCAGACAACTGTGGTTGTTCACTAGAAACTAACAGTTGCAAGGCCTCCTGATAGCATTTGAACGCTTGTTCATAATCCTTAAAGTGCTGGCTGTTCATCAGTACATTACCAAAAGCATTCAAAGCTTGAGCTAAAATCAGCGAATTATCACTGCTGATTTGACGCGCCAATTCGACAGCTTGTTCGGCATATTCTTTCGCCTTCAGTTCTTCGCGAGTGACACGACACCGATCACTGAGTTCAATCAAACGCGCAACACGATGGCGAACATCATCTAAATGATCTAAATGTTCAATCGTGTTTTGAGGGCAAATTGGATTCAAGCGTAAGTCAGTATCTGCTTTGGCGAAACCTCCCAATAAACAGAAACAGAAACAGAATAGCCTTTTTGTCATGAACATTTTTTTTGAATGAAGTTAGTTAAGAATAGCCCAATTTTAGTTCCCAATTTATTTTGCGAAGGCGCAATTGGAGTGCAAAATTTATTTTGCGACGGCGCGAATAGCCCAATTTTAGTTCCAAATTTATTTTGCGACGGCCCTATTGGAGTTAGCTGTCAAATTTAAAAGCGAAGAAAATAGCCTGTTGATATTACGTTCATTCCAGAAATGACCCGAATTTGGGTAAATAGGTGTTTTGTAGGGGCAATCCGTAGGGTTGCCCATCAAAGCATCTCAAATAGCGTTCACACCCGTTATCCTACCCATTTTCATATCATCAAAGATCACTTGTTGAGTTTTGAGCAGCGCATTCGCGACAAATATCAAAAAGGGCCCATTATCGCCATTATCGGCTTGATTTAATGTCGCCAAATATTGCCGTCGCTCTTCTTGTCTGATAATCGCAGGCGGATAACCTTTTTTAATGAGAATCAGGTTCATCAAAATCCTAGCCCCTCGTCCATTACCATCATCAAAAGGATGGATTCTAACCAAGTTATAATGTGCAATAGCGCCCGTAATCAGGGGGTGTTGGGTGTTTAAATGCGCTTGAATCCATTGGCAAAGCTCTTCTATTTCATCAGCTACTTGCAACGGTTCCGTATAATAATGAATGGTGCCGTCAGCTTGTAAAACATGATTAGGCAAAGACTTATATTGACCCGGAGTCGCGGGTTTCTTGATCCTTTTCCCCATCGCATTAATAGCTTCAGTATCAGTCACGCCCAATAACAACAAAGCATTCAATTCTTTAATCAATCCAGGTGTGATCGGCCGTTTATCTTGAATCACTTGATAGAGATAATCAATAGCTTCTGCATGGTTTCTAGCATCCAAGAAATCCTTAAACGGTTTGCCTTCAACAGTCAAGCCTTCCCGTAGAAAAAACCACGTTTCCCCCCTCGTTAAAGTACTCCCTTCAATCGCATTAGAATCATACGTCCAATCAATCCGTAACTTTTCCTGAATGGTGGGCCAAAGTGCTGATTGCAACGGCTTTTGAGCATCAATGTCTTGTTGCAATTGATTGATATTTTTGAGTTTTTCTCTTAATGCTAAAGTGTCTTGAAGCGTATAGTGGCACATAAGTCATATTACCCATATCACGCAAAGACGCAAAGACGCAAAGCGTCAAGAATCAAAAACTTAGCGTTCTTTGCGCGAAGCGTGATCATTAAAATGAATCTGACAAAAGTCAAAATTTATTTTGCGGCTCTTTCCGTGCAAAATTGCGGCTCATTAAAAGAAACCATTGCCGAATCAATTCAACTTGAAAACGATAACCTAGAGGAGTCGATTCAATGAAGCCAGATTGTACTAAATGGGATAAAGTCTCCTCTATTGATTCAACTTGGCAAGATTCAGCCAATACCTTTTGACTCAATACCGCCCCTTCTCCCTCTTTTGCTAGAACATGCAATAACGCTTGTTCAGCGGCTGAACGATTGCTGATATGACTAAAATAATTTCGACCACTTTTCAAACTATTGGCGATAATGGCCTCAACCTCATCTTGCTGTACCCAACGTCGCTTATGCGCTGCTTGTCCATTTTTGAATAGCACAATCTCTTTACATAATAATTGCACCAAAGCCGGATGACAACGTGTCAAAGCCAAAATGCGCTGCGTCGCATCGGGTGTATAACGCAATGCCTTTTTGACTGGATTTTCAATCAGTTGTCTCGCTTCACTCTCCAGCAAATAACTCAACTCAACGGTTTCAGTATTAATTAAATAATTCGCCCAATCAGGAAAAGCCTCTAACCGATGAACACCTGCAATGATGATTTTAAACTGCAAACGGTGTTGAATGATATGTCGCAAAAAGCCCAATATCGCCTGTCTATTCAAATTGCCTTGATTAAAAGCCTTCTCCAAAGCTTCAAACTCATCAAATGTCAGTAGCACTGTGCGGCCTGCTACACAGGCTTCGATGTCATCCAACCATTCATCAAATACGCTAAAAGGATCAGCCTCCAAATCCTCACGACTGAGAGGCGGCAAAGTCAACTCA
>JAYQWI020000498.1:0-1870 GCA_035871815.2 Candidatus Parabeggiatoa communis | reverse complement strand
GTGATGAATACCTAATGCTAAAGCACCATCCGAACCTGGGCGAATAGGAAGATATAAATCGGCACGTTCGGCAGTCTCTGTGCGACGAGGATCAACCACAATCATTTTAACATCTTCTTTGGGTTCGATTATCGGGTGTTTATCAAATGGTACGACAGAATGAACCGGGTTGGTTGACCAAATTAATCGACAACGTGTTTCAGGCGCTGCAAGGAGACTCGCATGTTTAAAATGATAACCATAAGTGAGTTCTTCACACACTTGAGCAGATGTAAAGCAACATCCCGATTCTGTCATATAGTTAGGGGAGCCAAACAGATGAGCAAGCCGTTGAAGATATAGTCTTGCTTCCTTAGTGTAACCACTAAAAAAAGCCACCGATTCCGCGCCATGTTTTTGTTTGATAGTATTCATAGCGTCGGCAGTTATCGCTAAAGCTTTATCCCAAGAGATACGTTGGTGACGTATGCCATTGGCTGTTTTCACTCTTTGTAACGGATAACGGAGACGCTGTGGATGCTCCTGCATTTCAAGTTGGACGTTACCACGAGGACATTCTGGACCAGATAATTTTTCCACACGGCCATTGCTGTCATAATGTACATCAAATATACAATCTAGTTCGCATTGATAGCAAGTTGTTTTAGATGGGGCTGGGGATGACATAAAGTTTCCTTATTTTCCTCTTTAGTTAGTTTTAGAGTGGGCGAACACTAAGGTGAGCCCCTACAAACCTGGAATACACCGAATTTGGTAGGGCATACCGATGTGTTTGCCCTTAACTTAATGGTATTGTGGAGGGCCGATACGCCGGTCAAAAATTTGCTCAAAATAGTCATGGGCGCATCTAGGATGCCTGCAACCCGTAATTTATTAATGTATAGTGTCCAACTATTATCAAAATAGTCCAAGACATCTTACTGCATTGGCTCAAATCAATCAATGGCAAAGACGACATGATATTATTGAGCTTGAACACCGGCACATTGTCCATAAATAGGGGGTTTACCAGTCCACCACCAATCAGGGCGTGTCCCTCTCAGACTGGCATCAAGCTCGCTTTTGATATTTTGCGGATATTCATTATCAATGTATGATAAATTTAAATTGGGATTACGTGTCATAACAGTTAGTTATAATAAATTAAAGCGTTTTGCTTTTGAAAATGAATGAGTGGGAATTGGAAAATCTGTGATTGAATCAGCTGCAACACCAAGTCGTTAAAATAGCATTATAACCCGGTAAACCTTTTAAAAAAAATTATTGTTGTCAATTTTTCTGTGTACTGGAGTTCTTTTTGAGCAAAGCGGAACTTTGGACTTTCACAGGATTTTTGACGGCAAGAAATTTTTTCCTTTACAAAACCTATTTTTTTAAATTGATAATTTGACACGATTTTTGGCATGAGCGGGAATTGCTGCCGTTTTGGGGCCATGTATTTAGTAAATTATTAGTTTTAACCAATTGCCAGCCTTGCCGGAATCCTAAGTAGAAGTCATATCGGCTAGATTAATTTTAGAAAGGATTAAAAGTAACTACCAAGATTGCATCTCATCAAGGAGTTATAAAAATAAATGGATTTATCAATACAATAATTATACTGATAAGCAATTTGGGGATGAAGGAAAGAAGTTGTATTATGTCAATACATCTGTTTTTTTAGACTGACAAATCAAAAAACCGATTATTTGCTGAAAGAAGTTGTATGACTAGCATATCATCAATAATAAGTAGAGTATTCATTGTCAATTCTCTGCTGTGTTTTGGTTAAGATTTTAATCACTGAACTTATCAATACATCCGTTTTTTAGACTGACAATATCGCTTCAATCGTAGCAAGTAGCTCTTTCAAATTCACCGGTTTACTCAA
>JAYQWI020000497.1:0-4383 GCA_035871815.2 Candidatus Parabeggiatoa communis | reverse complement strand
AAATTATCTTGAAAACAAAAAAGGATTGATATGGCTTTTTTATGTCCCCATTGTCGTTCCCATCTCCTTGAACCCTTGCATCATAAGGAGATTGAAATTGATGCTTGTATGCATTGCGGCGGTTTATGGTTTGATCGTCATGAATTGGATAAAGTCGTCCATTTGTACGATCCTAATTATCATCGTCAAGGGCAGATTGTTGAAAGCTTGGGACATCCTGTCGCTGAAAGCCAAAAAGACTGTCCTCATTGTCAAGAATCATTGCTAACTTATGAATTTGAACAAGGGCGTGATTTGAAAATTGATGTTTGCCAGACTTGCGATGGCATTTGGTTAGAAAAGGGCGAATTGGATCACGCTAAGGTGTTTTATGAAATTCCAGAAGCGGTTGAACGCATTCAAAAGAAAACCACTTGGGTACATTGGTTTTTTCAGTTTTTTCTCCATTTACCCGTTGAATTTAATATCAAGCCGCGCAAATTTCCCTTGATAACGATTGCATTACTGATATTCAATGGGTTATTGCTCTTACCCATAATGATGACTCAATCGCCCGAAAATATTTGGTACAGTTGGGGATTGATTCCTCAAGATTTGGGTTCAATGAGCTGGTTTGTCACATTACTAACCCATCAATTTCTACATGGCGGCTGGGCGCATTTAATAGGGAATATGTATTTCCTCTATATCTTGGGAGATAATGTCGAAGATGCGATGGGGCGTATCCTATTTCCCCTGTTTTATTTATTCTGCGGCCTCGTAGCGGGCATGACGCATGTCGGATATGAACTGATTTTGGGCGGTTCCACTAATATTCCGCTCATTGGTGCCAGTGGTGCCATTTCAGGTGTGATGGCAGCCTATCTTTATATTTTTCGGCAAGCGAAATTGACGTTTATGTTGGTTATTTTTCAATACAAACTCTCCCCCGTTTGGTATTTTGGGATTTGGCTGGCTACCAATGTCTTATTCCTGATTTGGGGTGCAGCAGAAGTCAGTTGGATGGCCCATATTGGCGGATTTATTGCCGGCTTGGTGTTTTCCTATTTTGTATATGATAGGATTTTAAAGGCTAATCCATTGATTCGTTATCTCAATCAAGGTTTAAATTGTGAGCAGAAAGTGGAGCAAAAAATAGAATAGATATGACACAATTGGAATGCCAACTTGAGTTTGCGAGATTGAGCAGCAAACTAAAGTTTGCACGGAAACCAACACAAAGGAAGCAATATGAGTTTTAAATTAGCCTATCAAAATGTTTTGAAGGCAGGTTATGATGTTAATTTAAACCAAATTGAGGCTTTGATTGATGAATTGAGACAGATTTTTTATGAACTCCAATGCTCAAGCCATTTTCAAGTTTCAGTGGCATCACTTGATCGTGAACTTTTAACCGTTTATCAGGCCGATGTGGATTATCAATCGAATAAGCAAGCAAGCCTATTAGCTAATTTGATTTTTCCGCCTTTAGCTGTTGCCCTTGAACAAGCAAGATTAGCGCATCAAGCTGATCAAAGCTTTTCAGCTTTGTACCAAATGCTTCAGTTACAGCAACTGAATCACAACGATGTGTTGGTGAATCGTTATATCAGATACCAGCTATTCAGTTCTTATGCTGAAAAAGTTCAAGCCTACACGCCGATTAGACACTATCTCTTTTTAGCGACGCGACGTTTATTAATTGAATTAAATCCATCAGCGAATCCTCAGACGAATAGCTTGGTAGACACTTTGGGCTATACTTGGGAGGCCATTAACGACATCATGGAAGGTTCCAGCGAAGGTTTAGCCTTGTTTAAACTGTATTATGAACAACCCCTCTCTGGAAAATTAGCCTTCAATCAGATACCTAAAGTGCTGAAAAAACGTTTTAGGAAATCCAAAGATGGGTTAGTTGAACTATTGTGGGAACAGAGTCAAGAAGGTGACTTATCACAACCCCGCAATGTGAAGACGACATTTGATCAACGGCGAACTTCAAAACTGAAATTTCGTTTAAATACCTTGATTTTGAGTTTTTGGCTTGTCGTTATTGGCATTTTGGGTGTACAAGTTTTCAATTATTTTGGACACCATTTTAAGCTTAAAAATGAGAATGATAAGTTGTTGATGGAATTGAAAAAACAACAATATCCCTTTTTAACAAGCAGCTTTAGCCATAAGTTTCACCACTAAAATTTAGACCGACTTTCGCGATTGAGAGGGCGAATTTATACCGGCTTTCGCGATTGAGAGGGCGAACCTGCGTGTTCGCCCTTGTCTTGCTCTGAAAAACAATAGGAAACATTGAATGAACTGGATTAGCAAACTAGCACACGGGTTTAAACATCTTTTCGGCATCAAACCGACTCGAATCGGTATTGTCGGCTATCCGGGTATTGGCAAAACGGTTTATTTAACCATTCTTTATGGTATCTGTGGCGTCCTTAGAAAATGTGAAAAAATGAAAGTCATGGCTGGAAAATCTCAGCAGTATTTTCACTCTAAATGGAATCAGATAACCGGTGTTGAAAGGCAGTTTTTACGAGGAACCGAACACGCAACGCAGTTTGATTTTAAAATGACGTTGAATCCGGATCGTGCGTTTCGTTCTCAAACCAGAAGAATCGAATTTGTTGATCCACCTGGTGAAGCTTTGACCGTTAATCCACAGGCTGAGGCAGAAGAGGTTAACAAGGTCGATGCGTTTTTGGATGAGGTTGATGCGCTTTTGTTTCTGATTGAACCCGATGATTTTGATTTTGTGGCATTGGCCGTCAAGTTAAAGGCCTTACTTGAAAGCGTTGCCCAAGATCAGGCCGCCTTTGAACAAGATAAAAAGGCCTTCATTACACAACACTGTGATCACTTACAAATCAAGCTATTACCTGAACAAGGCAGTGCGAGTTTGACTACCCTGATAGCGGTTATCACTGATTTTATGGCACACGCTGATGAAAACCGTGCCGTGGAGACACTGGTTGCCCTGTATAAACAGGATGCAGTAGATCGGGCTGTTGCTCATTTGAATCGTATTGGCGAACGATTAGATCGGCCTATCAATATTGCCGTGGTGGTGACAAAGGCCGACAAATTATTACCCTTTCAAGAAACTCGTTCACGCCCAACTGTTTTGATTCCTGATCAATTACGGCAATACCGAAATATTAAGGAAAACGACGTTGATAAATTGATTCACGCTTTGAGTCAGTATTGGGGGATTCGGGATGATCGTTGGCCACCTATTATCCAGCAACTGTTTGGTATGTATGAACATTTTTTCAATGACTTAAGTCGCGTAAAGGGTGATTACCAAATTTTTTTCGTTTCTGCGATTGGCGATGTGGATTGGGATCAAGAACAACATAAGACGCGCCCTCCTAGAACCATTCGTCCGCAAGGTATTGAAAATCCTGTAGAATGGTGTATCCGTAAAATGATGCATCAGCAAATCCAAATCAATATGTTTGGTATAGCGAAGCATTTTTTGATATTCCTATTATTAGGCTTGATGATTTGGCCTCTACAACGCTTTAATAATGAGATTGGCCCCGCTTTGGAAAAAACTGAAATACTCAATGACGTAGCACATTGGAAAACAGAGGCGACTCAATGGTGGACAACCGGCAACCGGGAAGTACAACGTCGTTATGAATTGCAACAATTGCAGGTTTATTGGCGTTTGTTTACTGACTTGCAACACCGTTTAAAAGAAGACGATCAAATGAGAGCCGCACTGAACGCATTGAGTACGACAGTCAATCAGCTCGACATCACAGAGGCGCGTACTCGTCAAATTCAGAAAACCTTGCGAAGGGCTATTTATGAGGCCCATGTCTGGTTGAATGTGAAAAGCGATTATACTGATTTGAGGAATCGCCTTGATCCCCATTTTCATTACCAACGAGATTGCTGCTTATCGGATGCCAATTCATGCCAAGAAACCTTAGCCTTTTCTCAGCAAGTTTCTTTGCAAGCGATACAATACAGCGTGAACCAGATACGAGATGCACTACCTCCCCACCCCAGAATGAAAAAACTCGTTTGTTTCAAACAGAATTTGAATCATGCCGCAGGCCAAATCAGCAAATGGTCTAAAAAGGGAATGTGGCTTAAATTTCAGCTGCCATTAGCCTGGAATCAACTTGACCCAAAACGGGTTGTTTTATTGGGTAGCGATGAAATTCAAAGCGGTGATGATATCAAGTGGTTACCCAATGAAAAACGCGATTTTAAATTTTTAGCCCTTGATTCGGCAGACAATATCATCTACCAAACGGTTTATCAAGAACCCTATGAATTTGTTAATAATATTTGTTGGACGGATTCCCTTAATTTGACAGTCAGGCCCTTTTTTGAAATTTATCTTGAAAAAATCGGTGCCTTGTTTCCGCCGCTTGATCA
>JAYQWI020000496.1:0-4580 GCA_035871815.2 Candidatus Parabeggiatoa communis | reverse complement strand
AAATGGCTACGTGAGGTATTCGATCAATTGATTTAATTTTGGCTGTTACTAAAAACAAAAAAATAAACGCAAAAGACGCTAAAGGCGCTAAAGGGGGCGTTAGAGGCCTTAACAAATACCTATCTTTTGCTTCTCTTGGGTCTCTTGCGTCTCTTGCGTTATTCTTTTTAACTCGCCATTCATTAGCCAATGTTGTCGTCTTGATCAACAACTCAGAACGTTGAATAGGCGTCAGATCAGCCAGATGATCGATTGTGACATTGATATTGCCTTTTATTAGTCATTATTTACAACGACTAATTATCAATGATTAATTAATATTTGTTTAACTATCACTAAAGCCACCCTACGCTCGCTAAATATCCAAGGTAATACGGAGAGCTTTATTAAGCGTTTTCATTTTGTGAGGTGGGAGTGTACCGATAAAATTTGTTAGGACAGATTTAGGCAAACTCATTAATTCATCACAGTGAATACTACTGTCATGTTTCAAACCTTCATCTATTCCAACTGGTATTTGAGTCGATAAACCATTGTAAGCGGTATAAACAGGGGCACAAATCACAGTTGAAAAACGTGAATCAATAAGTTCTTGACGACTAACGACTACAAAAACTCTAAACTTTTTCGGATCTATAGCGGTTGGCTTGGCAACGCGATAAAATTCACCTCGTTTCATAAATCCACCTGATAAGTGAGTGCATCCCTAGCTTCTTCATTAAGACGGTCCGCATTTTTGTTGATAATTTCAATATCTTTCAGGTTTTTTTCAACAGGTGTTGCGATTTGAGCAATAAAGCTACGCAAAGCCATTTCAATCCATTCAGAGCGGCTTTGATATTGATCAGACAGTTGATCAATGACATTAACGAGATCCGCAGACAAGAAAATAGACGTTTCAACTTTCATTTTAATCAGTTATCAATTATCAAATTAATACAAAATTTCACAAGGGCAGACACGCAGATCTGCCCCTACAAGACGATTTGATGTAGGGGCTTCTCAAAGTTATAGCCCTTGGTGTGAAATTATTTTTCTGAACCCGTTAGCCAATGTAGTGCGCGTTTTAAGCACATTATATCAATGAACAATTATCAATTATAGTTTAAGTGCCATTATTCAGCCCATACGGAAAACGGTTCACTAAAATACGCCGAACATTTCCTTCAATAATTTGCCATGCTTTTGGAAAAGATTTAATTCTTTCTATGGTTGCATAGACTTCAAAGGCAAAATCTAAACCAAAGGCCTTTTTCATCGTAGTAATCTATTGCATCAAGAAATTCTTCTTCTGGGTGAAATGAATATTTCATTTAGAAAAGCGACTCCTTATGTTTGAAAACACTTCTTCGCCGGGGATGGGTTTTACCTCACCAGAACGTATTTGTTGAAGACGCGCCTTGGCTACCGTAACCCACTTTTGATCAATATCTGATTCAGGTGTATTTAGGGTTTTTAATAATGAGTCAACGATTATTGCTCATTCTTCTACTGGCAAAGAATTGGCTTCTTTTATTAAAATTTGTGTATTCATATATATGCTGTCTCCAACTGTAGTCCCTTTTTCTGCCTTTGCTTGGCAAAGCGCATCAATGCTACGTTTGCTTAGCTATAGCCTTTCCCGATTGAATAAAGTACATTTATATTTAAATTCGCCGCTGCAAAATAAATTTGGAACGAAAAGAGCAAAGCTGCAAAATAAATTTGGAACGAAAAGAGCAAAGCTGCAAAATAAATTTTTCACTAAAATCAAATTTGTACTTAGCTTCGCTGACCTTCGGTTCATTCAATCGGGAAACGCTATATTTATCCTAGGGAAATGACTTTTTTGGGTATAACTCTTTAAGAGTTGTTGTAGAAGGTGTAGATACATCCGTTTTCCCTTGCTCTATTTTAACATCTGAACACTCACTTTGTTTACTACACTCTTCACATTGAAAAAAACTAGACACATACACCACAAGCAAAGATTTTCTAACGCATTAATATACATTTTACTGTTTTTATCAGGGTTTAGTAATATATCAAACTGTTTTTTAAACTGACGATAAAAAGAGCTTCTTCCTCTATGAAAAGGTTGTGGTTTTTTGTCTAAATTTATTTTCATTCTTTTTGTCATCTTGTACTACCTCACAGGTTTTTTTTAATTTAGCAAATGTAGGGGGGGAGTCCCAGGCACCTTATTTATGCACACAGGGGCATAACTTAAACTTTTATGTCAGGTGGGTTTGCGTCTTTTTACTTGCCCACCTACATCATTAGAAACGTTAAATTTGTTCCCGCGCGGTTAAGTCGATACGTTTTCTATCTAACAAGCCCACTCGTAAAATTTATTAATAATTCTAACTAATTCTAATCAATTTGATTTGCCTAATCAATATAATATTTTTTTTAATAGACACTAAATCATCATAAAAAAGCAATATCCTTAAAAAACTCTCCGTAGTCTTTGTCTCGGTTGTCAGTTGTAAACCGATCTCTCGTTCAGAAAAATAGCAGATTAAAAAGTCAATGGTGTCTTAAATCAGCCGCCACAGACCCGCGCATTTATACCACATTATGAAATTCAGGTCTATAAATTTCTGCACGGTCTTGGCGAGTGCCATTCAGAGTTTGAAGGAATGAGGCATAAGTCATTGTTCTGTATGATAGGATACCGTTATGAATTGTTGAACAATCATGATTTGGAAAATGTGCTCAATTTGCAAACCTATTGCAGACAATTTTGCATAGCACGGCCATCGCATCAGTTATAACTGACTGATTTTTTTATTTAGAATTAAACGCTGTTGCATTCAATAATATAGTTTGTCAGATACATAAGCTGGCCTTGAACATACTGGATATCAAGGTATTGATAACTGATAACTGATAACTGATAACTGATAACTGATAATTGGCTCGCCATAGACCCGCGCATTTATACCACATTATGGTTAAGGTCTACAAAATTTTTTTCGATCTTAGCAAGTACTGGCAAATGCAAGGATTTGAATCACGAATGAGGTGGTTTTCACAAATGGAATAGCATAATATAACAATGTCACATATTATCAATTATTAATTATCCATTATATTTTAATTGAAGGATAGAACGCGAATTTAATCAGTGTGAATCAAACTCTATCGCAATCACTTGATTAATTGGCGGCTCACCTTTACATTAATAAACCGTTATCTACAACAGTTAATTTGCGGCAATCTCTTGTGGTTGCCCTTACTTAATATCAACAACTTTGACAGAGCCCTGCCATTTGTCAGCATCAATTGACAAAAAACATCTAAGCACTTATGGTATAAGAATCATGATTTTACATGCACAAATTAATCAAGATGGTACTTTAAATGCTACCATACCAAAACTGTTCTGGGGAAAGAGAGTCGTTATCGCTTTGAGCGAAGAATATGACTCAGTATCATCTCAAACCACTTCTCTATTGAAGAATGAATCAAAACAAGAAGATAATGAAACGGCCTATATACTGTCGTCTTTTGCCAATGAAAAACGGCTAGAAGAGGCCCGAAAGGAATTTGAAAAGGGACAGTGGACTGAAGTTGATGATTTAGATGAGTTATTCAAATGAGAAAATTACGAATAATGCACACAGCTAGGGCCGACATAGAACATTGGAAACAGAACGATGATAAAAAATATCAAAAGCTCAAAAAAATGACGGAACAACTGCGTACCTCTCCTAAATCGGGCCTTGGTAAGCCCGAAGCATTAAAACACCAGTTATCAGGACTTTGGTCACGTCGAATTGATCATGAAAATCGTCTTATTTATAGCTTTGATGATGAACATGTTTATATCTGGCAAGCACGTTTTCACTATGTTACTATTCCAGATGAGGAGATAAGGGATGAAGCAATAGCAGACTTAGCGCATCAAGTTGAGACTGAGGAAGAGTCTAAACCAGCCACCTGAGAAATATTTTTGGATCAGTGCCATGTTTATCGACATTGGGTGAGATTTCTTCAAGCCACGCACGGACGTTAAAAACAAGGTTGCCTCCCTCTGCTTTAGGATGGTGAAGTGTTTCAGGTATGATGTCTATTTGCATGGCGAGATAAAAAATCAATGACATACTCGCCCTGTTGACCCACCTCATTCAAATCGCCTACGGCAGTATACATGGGTAAAGAAACACGAGGCCCCCTACAAGACAACAAAACATCACTTTTAATTGCACCCTGATTGAACTGATTTACGCAGATTTAATCAAGGGGCCCTATGTTTATCCTTTCTTATAACTAATCCTTGTCGTTATTCTTATAACTGATCCTTGTCGTTATGTCGTTATATTTATAGTTTGTCAGATAGATAAGTTGGCCTTTCCAATAGCGAATATCAATGCAATGATAACTGATAACTGATAACTGATAACTGATATGTCTTCAATCAATCCCATTCTAAACACGCCTTATCAAGAACCACAATTTCATTACGCTACCCATAACGGCGAATTGAATTACGAAGAGGTGAGACAAGGGCGGCGTGTTGCCGATATTCAGGAGCAGCCTCAAAACGCTCAACAGAAGTCTGACGCACACCTTATTAATTTAATCCGGCAAGAAGT
>JAYQWI020000495.1:0-5645 GCA_035871815.2 Candidatus Parabeggiatoa communis | reverse complement strand
CCATTTGTTGCGACGAGAGTTGATTGAAGCTGTGGGTAGCGGATATCGTTTTCAGGTGGAATTGATTCGGCGGGCTTTTTTAAAGCATTTATAACGACAAGGATTATTTATAATAAAGGATAGGTACTCGACAAGCTATATATAGCGTTTCCAGATTGCATGAAGTACTAAGTACTGAACCATAAATTTTGAGGTATTTTAATAGAAGCAATGTTTATTTGTAATTAGAGACGCGAAGCAGAGCAAATCTACAATTCGCGGTTTCGTAGAGACGCGATGCTTCGCGTCTCTTTGCGGTAAAATACCTGTTTATTTGTGGTTCAGTACTTATCTTGTTTTTCTTATTATCCCATTCAAATTTAAGTTTCTTTATATGTACGCTATTAATTTTCTTTAACAACTTACGTTCATTAGCTTGAAACCAAAGATAATCTTCCCAACCACGTTCGGTGAAAGTTAATTTCATGTTTCAATCAACTCCCTTTCTTGGGTTTTCCCCATTTTCGCTTGGGTAATTGATTCACGTAAATGTTCAGCATTCGTCGGATTAGATAACAAGTAAAGTGTTTCCTGCCATGAATTAAATTCATCAAACGACATTAATAAGGCTCTTTCGCCTTTATCATTACAAATAATCGTTGGTTCAACATTAGAAATGACTTGTCTTATTAGATGATTTAGGTTTTGTGTCGCGTGATTAACTGTTACTGCATCCATAAAATACTCATTGAAATTGTAGTCAGTCAATAAAAATTATTCGCCCAAGCAATCGGAAACCTAAAAAATTTGATAAGATTTAAAAACTTTGTATCTATTACTTACTTTATTGACGTTTAAATATCATCAATAGGTGGTGTAATAAAAAAGGCTGAAGTCAGCAATGATTACTGACGACAGCCTTGATAACTATTTTGCAAGTGCGTGGGTTTTAAATAGTGTCACGGGGCTTCGATATACAAAATGGGCGGTAATAAACATTTTGCCTTTGCCCACCCAGCCACGGATGTTGGGCTCTGATTGTACGTTCCCGCTCCGAAGTCAAGCGAAGAATGCTCCCCCATGACGCTACAAAAGCTTGCACAAAAGCCAAGCTTTCGTTCCAGGCGTACAGAGACGAATCAAAATACTGAATTTTTTGGGAAGTTAAAAACAGCGTTTTTTACTATATTGCTGTCATATTTACCATAATGAAACACTTCCATCGCTATTAACTTTTATAGTAGAAGGGCAGACTGGGAACTTGAAAGAACGGCTCATACCTTCAAGATTCTTTTTTAGTTCCGCTTTGGCATTACGAACAGAACCAAATAAATTTACTATAAAATTAGGGAAAATGGTATCTGTCTTAAGATTTTCTATAGATATAGAAATTCTATAATTGGCACAGCGGTATACTATATCAAAATCAATATCAACATCGACATCAGGATCCCTAAAAAGGGGAACACTTAAATCAGCCTCTATATCCAGATCAACATGCAAAATGGAATCACTTTTTCTCCAGAATTCGACGGCAGATCTGCCCTTACGGTCCCACCTGAGATCAGGGTCTGGTGTAATTTTATTCGCCACAGCTCCCCTGATTACATGTTCTATTTCGTCTCGGTGTAGTTTTTTAGGGATAACACGCATTGATTTTTTAGACCAAGCAGAATTGTTTCTCAGTTCTGACCTGGTAAAATAAATTCTGAGATCCTTGGATTCTTTTTCTACCCATACAGGCTGGCCTCTCCAGTTTTTGTAAAATATCAGTTTCCGGTTAACTTTCATCATGACACTTTTTATTGCAACCGCATTTTTGCCTTCGCTTCCAATAATTAAAGCGGAAATATCTTTAATCTGTGTTCCACCTTTAATTGGAAGATAATATGTTCTGGTATCTCCTCTTTCAAAATCATCCCATTCTGAATTCAGGTAATACTTTTCTCCATTAGCTCCAATTTTCGCATATATCCTTTCATCCGTATCGGCGTGTTTTACATTGGCTACTTTGAGAGTAAGAGACAATGACCAGATGGGAAATTCTTCCATCGGCAATAGTCGGCTGGCCTCATTTACCCCGTCTGAGATTTTTTCTGGGGTAATGTCTGGGATATTGTAGGCATGGGTGGGCGTGATAGCCGTGATTAACAATAATAAAATCAGGCTGATATAACAGTACATCGTGGCTTTATGTTGAGGCATCAATATCTCCTTTGTTTGCATTATGTTTTATCAGTTATCTGTTTTCAGCAAGCATAGGGTGGGCTTCGTTACACGAAACCCACCACAACCGTTCGATTGATTAAAAAAATGATTATCATATTAATTAGAGAAAAGGTGAGTTTCACTATTGCTCTACCTACTTTAACTACATTTTACAAAAAATATTACATATTATAAACACAAACAAAAAAAGATAGTAAACTTTTAATTATAATTAGCAATTGATAATTACATTTCCAAATTAACAATCAAAACAATAATCACACACAGCGCGTGGAATCAATAAAGCATAAGCCGTCATCCACCTTACAAAATTTGTTCATGGTGTATGACGCGCAGCGATACACCATAAGTTTATTGTTAAACGTAAACAGAGTTTGGGAACGAGAAACTATGTTTATCCATCATAACCATTCTCATTTAAAAAATTTTCAGCATCTTCTCCTAAATAACTTCTAATTGTTGTAAAAAATGGTGAATAATTACCGTTAGAATCTTTTGATAAATGTGCTGATAATACTTCAGTTATAGAATGTTCTAAGTCTTGTGATATTTGAAATAATTCATCTATCTCATTTCTAAGATTATCAATTAAAGATTCTCTCCACTCCCTCAATTTAGGAGCATTCAAGTTTAATTTTTTTTCATCTAAACAATTTTTTGCTTTTTGTCTGTTTATATTACATTGGTTACAATTCTCTTCAATAACACTCATCTTTCCATTGGCTGATATATGAAAGATTGGTGGAAATGCAGGAATATCTAAAGGATTTAATATAATATCATCCCAATTATGTTCTCCTTTTAAAATATCACAATGTCGGTGTTCATTACCTTCTATAAATCTTTTACCTTGTAAAATATATTTTTCACTTCCACCATTACAACACCCTAAAAGATTACTCCAGATTAAATTCCAGTTTATATCAAGATTACTAATGTCACTTTTAGGATGAAAATGTTCCACTCTAAAATCATCTTTAATCTTTCTATCATCATAAAAATCTATTTCACAATAACAACAAATTCCAGATTGCTCTTTTTTTAATTGGCTAATCACTTCTGTATAGCCAGTTTGGCACTCATTCTTAAAATTTTCCCACTTCTCCTGTGGATTATTCGCAAAATACGCTTTTAATTCTGTCGGAATGACTACCGTTTTATTAACTTTTTTCATATTTTTTTCGCTGATACTCTTTAAGCCTAATATCCATATCGGCTTCCAATAATGCTTTTTCTTTTCCTTTACCCCAAATATCAAGCTCTTTTCTTAATTCTTTTGCTTCATGACTATTGTATTGATTTTTATCAACTAACGCCATATATTTATTTAATTTTTCTACAATATGAAGATGTTGTGGTCGTTCATTAACACCGAAAATTTGCATAAGAAGCTCATGGCTTTTTGCGCCATAAGAAAAATCGACCGGAATTGATATAACCCTATTATCATCCATAACCAAACCTCTAAGACTTTCAGGTTGTACGGTTGTTAAAACCTGTGGGCTATGTGTTGTAATAATAAACTGAATTTTGGGAAAAGCTTCTTGAAGATTAGGTATAACGCGTTGTTGCCATCTTGGATGTAGGTGCATTTCTATCTCATCAATAAGTACAATACCCTTTGTCTCTTTTGGAGCATTAGATAAATGAGGATTAAGCTTAGTGCATCTATAAGCAATATCTGCTATCATTGCTAACATACTGCGAACACCATCACTCAATCTTGACACCGGAATTGTTCCTTGTTCGGGATGGTTAGCGGTGATTTTTTTAAATTGAATATTGTATCGAATATTATTCCACTCACTGACTTTAAGACAAGTATTCACAGCTTCTCTAATGTTGTTAAGTGCTTTACTTTCGTCAATAGAAAAGTCCTTAATAGTCGCTTGTGTTTGAATTTTTTCGATAAGTTTGTCATACTCTGCTTTTGATTCATTTTCAAACCATTTGGCAAACTCTCTATAGTTTTTTGAAGCCGGTTCTAAAGCTTTATCATAGCCAAATAGACGAGAAAAACTGTTTTTGTTATCACTTGAAGTCTGGCTTATATCCCATAATCTACCGGTACCATAATAGGATATAATGGGTAATTCAATATTTACAGAGTTATTTCTTACTTCCTCTTGTAATTTTTTGGCGTATTTTTTTAAAGCAGATGCATCTTTAACAGTCGTTTTGGATTTTTCTCCATTTAAAGCCCTTGACCATTCTGAAGATATACCTTCTATTTTGCCGTTTGCTAACAGTGTGACAGGATAAACACTCTCCATCTCAACCATTTTGGTAGCATTATCTCTATTGATAACATTCAATCTCACATCATCTGTTGTAAATCCACTATCTTTTCCGGTATCAAAGCTCCCAACAAACTGCCCTAATGCTACAGATAGAGCATCTAAAACAGAACTCTTTCCAACACCATTTTCTGCTACAATTACTGTTAAGTTTTCATCAAAATCTATATTAAACTCTTCAAAACATCTATAATTTTCTAATTTTATACTTTTAATTCTCATATTTTTACCTGACTTTTAGCTAGCAAGTAGGTGCGTGGAACGCACCTTAAACTCTCAAAACAGACTACTTTGGGTAGTCTCTCCAAACCAATGGAGGTGTTCAAACAGTGCGAATTGGGTAGAGATTTTGCAAATCACACAAGTCATTGATTTGTAAGACCACTGGTTTGTAGGGACTACCCTACTTTGCATTTATAGCCTCATCCAATTTTTAAAAGTTAGGATCGGCTCCTAAGCAGGATATTACCTTGTTTGGCTAATAACACTCTCCCACCCCGCCCAATCTTCTGCGTAATCCGATCCAAAATAATAGATAGCGAGCGTAGGGTGGGCTCAAAACACTAAACCCACCGCAACTATTCGATTAATAAATAAAGAAATGATTATCATATATATTAATTAGATAAAAGGTGGGTTTCGATATTGTTCTAGGTGGGTTTAACTACATTTCACAAAATCGTTCCCGCTGCACAAACACAAATGAAAAAAGATAACAAACTTTTAATTCTAATTAGCAATTGATAATGACATTTTCAAATTAACAATCAAAACAATAATCACACAGAGTGTGTAGAGTCAATAAAGCATAAGCCGTCATCCACCTTACAAAATTTGTTCATGGTGTGTGACGCGCAGCGATACACCCTACGTGTTAGGTTTAATTTTATAATAAACATAGATATTCTACCCTAAATACTAGGTCCTGTTGACATTTGCTACAAAAATTCTATTTTTCAATGGGTTATAAAAATATCAACTTGATGAAAAATCAATGACTTATCGTTAAATATCAACAAAACGAGACTAAAAAATACGTCCCAATTCAAATAAATTTGAACACCATAACTCAATACTAGACTAAATAAAATACGAATTACCAGAGAGAATGGTGGGCTTTAAAAATCCATTACCGGCCCC
>JAYQWI020000494.1:0-4095 GCA_035871815.2 Candidatus Parabeggiatoa communis | reverse complement strand
AAAATCATTGTTTAATATCTACCAAAAATCGTTTTCTATCCGTTTTTCCCTTTCCCATAAAGAACGATGGTTTTCATAAGGATTGGCATTAGAGTCTTGCGGGATAAATGTCTTCGGGGTGCTGATTAAAGCCGCTTTCTTAGCGACTCTTTTGAGTTGTGAAAGAAATGTGAGCCCATCGCTTTGGGTAAAATGTTCAAGTATATCTATTGCTAAAATCAATTCATAGCTGTTGTCTGGCAAAGTGGGTAATATTTTTAAGGCATCACCTATCATGATGTCGTTGTAACAGTAATCATGAACCGGTGTGAGATAGGCTTTATAGCCTTCAATACCATCAATACGCACTCGCCATTCTTTCCGATCACGCGCGGTGATCTCGTTTTCACCGATGTGAAACAGATTGTGATGTTCAAGATGAAGACGTGTTAAAAACCCATATTGCCCCATTCCAACACCCACATCAAGTATGGAAACGGGATTTAGGTGTTCAATATATTCAATGATTGTTGAAATTTGTGATGTTTTACTAAAAGGCATAGAGTTACTCAAAAAATGTGACGGCAATTTGATCTCGCTATTGAAAATGGTAAATTGGTAAATAGTGAATAGCGAATAGCGAATCGAATCGGGTAAATCATAAAGGGCAACCCTACGGATTGCCCCAGCAAACGATATTATAGGAGCAATCCCTGTTGCCCTTTCACTTACTTTCAGTAATGCGTTGTATTTAACGACAATATAGATTAACGCGACTGATAGGTACAAAATCTTGACGTACCTTGGCATCAAAGTGCCTTTGTGGTAATAATAAATCAAATCAATCGGGGCAACCACAATAGATTGCCCCTACAAAATAAACGATATTATGGGGTAATCCCTTGTTTAATCTGGGCAACCACAAAGGATTGCCCCTACATTAAAGGAATCTCAATACCATGTCTGATGTGCTGTTTATTTTTCCCACTGATAACGCTGAATACCATTTAGGCATTGCCACGCTTTCGGCTGTTCTGAAACGCGAAGGCTTTTCAGTCGCCTTATTGATGATCGATTTTCGTCATGATCAAGAAACTATTGATGCTGAACTGCTGGCCAAAGTGCAAGCTGAAAAACCGTCTTTGATCGCCGTTTCGGCCATGTCCTTTTATTGGACAATGATGGATCCTTGGTTACATCGTATGAAGGGCCTCTCTGACGCGCCCATCATTGTAGGCGGTTGGCAGCCGACACTGGCACCTGATGAAACAATACAACATGCTTGTGTTGATTATATTTGTTTAGGTGAAGGCGAGTTTGCCATGCTTGAACTGGTTCAAAGCCTCAAAACGGGTAATGATACCACTCAGATCGAAAATATTTGGACAACGACGACAGGTGAACTTAAAAAAAATAAGCTTCGCTCACCGATTCCAGATTTAGATGTCTTGCCCACACCCGATTATGACTTGTTTGAATTTGCGGATGTGATGAAGCGGCATCAAATGCGAGTACTAGGCGAACTCGGTGGCCCATTTCAAACGGCCAGCCACATGGTTGGACGCGGCTGCGCGTATCAATGCACCTATTGTTGTAATCATGCTTTCCAACAAGCTTATGGCTTATCAGCCAAACCCTTTATTCGCCGACGCAGCGTTCCCGTGGCGATGAAAGATTTGGAAGAGATTGTGACGCGATATAAGCCTGAATGGTTAGAATTATGGGATGAAGATCTCACGCTTGACCGACAATGGTTACAAAACTTCAGCGTTGAATACCCGCGCAGCATTGGTTTACCGTTTTCAATCTGTGCCCACCCTCACAACGCACAAGGCGATAAATTTGAAATACTGGCAAAAGCAGGTTGTCGTCTCGTCATGATGGGGATTGAATGCGGGAATGAAGAATATCGCAAAACCTATCTCCGTCGTAATATTTCTAACAAGAAAATCATGAATGCTTTTGCGCTGGCGCGTGAAAATGGGATTATGACATTATCATTCAATATGTTTGGTTTGCCCTTTGAAACCGCAGATCAGATTCGCGAAACCCTCTCACTCAATGAGCAAATTGAGCCCGATTACTTCCTGATTTTTGTGTACAATCCGCTAACCGGCACGAAACTCGCCACTCAGGCAAAAGATGCGGGCCTGTTAGAGGGTATTAAATTGTCTAATTACGGTTATTCGGGCAGCGGCGGCGGGAATATCAAGGGCGTAGACGATGACACTTTTCAGCAACTACATACTGAAGCCATAGCACTGCAACAACGGTTAGATGAATTACGCAAACAACGTTATCCCGAAAACATGAATTGGGGGCCAAGCTTACCGCCAGGCTCTGAACAATTGAGCCAAATTCAGAGTTTATTGGGTAACTGAATACAACGAATGACGGGGATTGAGTACAACTCATGACGGAGATTGAGTACAACTCATGACGGGGATTGAATATTGGAACGTTAGGGTAATTGGCCTCAATCCCACCTTTGCCTGGGCGAACACTTTCGGCTCGCCCCTACCTATTTGGCAAGGGATTTAAACCCCATACAACACAAACGCGGCCTAATACCTTGGATTTTGATACTTTATCTTGCCTAAATTCGCCCCAAAAAAGATCATTATCAATCTTAATCAGGCCGAAGCAAAATAAATTTTGCACTCCAATTGGGCCGAAGCAAAATAAATTTTGCATGGAAAGAGCAGCAAAATAAATTTGGTTTGAAAATCGGGCATTCAAGATTTATTGCCCCTACACTATTTAATTAATATGAAATCGACAAAATCCGCTGTCACCCACATAAAAACCGAAATTTAGAAATTTAGAACTTTAGAACTGACTTATGTCAATCACATCCAACACACAATCGATTTTAGAAATTGATGGCGCGATGGGAGAAGGCGGGGGGCAAGTGCTACGAACGGCCCTCGCTTTATCCCTTTGCACTGGCACGCCTTTTTGCATCAATAATATTCGAGCAGGGCGTAAAAAGCCAGGATTACGCCGTCAACATCTCACCGCTGTTCGTGCAGCACGCGATATATCAGGGGCCCAAATTGAAGGGGATGAAGTGGGCTCGATGACACTGCGCTTTGTGCCCGGTGAAGTACAAGCTGGCCATTATTACTTTTCCGTTGGCACCGCTGGTAGCACAACGCTAGTCTTACAAGCCATATTATATCCGCTATTATTGGCAAAGGGAGAATCTCACCTGACTTTATCGGGTGGAACACATAATCCTTTTGCTCCCCCGTTTGATTTTATAGCGCACGCTTTTTTACCGATTATCAACCAATTAGGCCCACAAGTGAGCGCAAAACTGGATCGGTATGGATTTTTTCCGGCCGGCGGCGGGCAATTGCAAATACAGATTACTCCAACGTCTCGCCTTAATGGTATCAGTCTGATGGGGCGTGGCAAAATGATATCGCGTCAAGCGAAAGCGTTAATAACGGGTATTCCTGAGCATGTCGCGCAGCGTGAATTACAACGGGTTGCGGATCAATTATCTTGGTCAAAAGACTGTTTACACCATTGCCCATTACCGGCCGCTCAAGGGCCGGGCAATGTTTTACTATTAGAAGTGCAAAGCGAACAGGTGACTGAAATCTTCACGGGTTTTGCCCAGCGCGGTATTCGGGCTGAAACCGTTGCTGATCGCACGATCAAAAAGGTGACTGATTACCTCGGTGTTAATGTTGCCGTTGGCGAGTATTTAGCCGATCAATTACTGCTACCCTTAGCTTTAGCCGGTGAAGGGGAATATACTACGCTTGCACCTAGTCGTCATACTTTTACGCATATAGAAGTCATCCGCGCTTTTCTTTCCGTGTCTATTACAACCACTGAAATGAGAAAAGGTGTCTGGGAAATTCGAGTCAAATCATCGTAAGCTTAGTTTAGTTTGCGAAATTGACGTTAAATTGGAGTGCAAACTTGAGTTTGCGAAATTGAGATTGAACACTTGCTTGCTTATCAACAATGACTTTCACACTGAACAAGTACATTCCCTATAAGTATGAAAACGATTCTTGTTGTCGGCGGGGCCGGTTATATTGGCTCCCAGATGGTTAAAATGCTACTTGCAGCAGATTATCACGTTGTCACCTTTGACAA
>JAYQWI020000493.1:0-1568 GCA_035871815.2 Candidatus Parabeggiatoa communis | reverse complement strand
TGATTTGACTGTCTTTTAGCAAGACTAAATTGTCGGCTTTCAGAGTCATATTGCCGCCACCTGCACTCACCGCTTCTGTTGTAATTTTACTCTGATTAGACATGATAATGCCATCATGGGCAGTAATTGTAATCGCACCGGCATCACCTCCACTTATCGTTTTTTTCCATTCCCCATTTGCATAGAAAAAATCCTCGTATCGGCCCGTGTTGGCATCGGGTATACTGACTATATCACCCGGTTTAGCTGCTCGGTTCTCCAGTTCAAAACGGTTTGCAACAGTCGGATAAGAAGGCGTTAAACCCTCTAAAGGCCTATTGTTCAATGGTAACCATTCGCGCCCAGAATAAACAAAGTGAGCTGGTTGACCCGTTCCAACATCGCTTATCTCAGCAATATTACCGGTTTTTGCCAACGTTAGTGCATTATTCATCGCCGCTAGATCAGCTACGGTATGGAGATTCTGAAAAGCTATCCAAGTCTCGTTTTGGTAAAAATAGCGTGAACGGTTTCCATTACCCACATCGTTCACTATGGCCACCACACCGTCCAGAATAAAACGGGTTTCAGTCAGTTCATCTAATGCTACCAAATCAGTCACCGTAAATTGCTTGACGATTCTACCTTGTAGGTGGTGCTGTAAGTTATCCGGGTATACCACATTCAGCATCGCCAAAGTGATTGGTTTGCCATTCTCAGCATTAACTTCAATAATATCACCTGGCTGAAAAGTTGGAGCGTCGTCCTCTTTTTTCACTTTTTCAAAATAAGCCAGACTATCAAAAGAAGATTTGACTTTATCGCTCAATTTTACCCATCCATTCGCATCCGCAAATTGTGTATCAATATAGATAAAACGAGCGGATTCGCCATGCCCCTCATTTATCACTTCAACAATGTCGCCTTCCACAATATCGTATTGATGAGTGAGTTCATTTAACGCAGCCCTATCGGCCACTGTATAAACCGGCGTGATTCTGACAAAACGATTGCCCGTATTAATATAACGCGCGATCTTGCCCTCACCCACATTGTTCACTTCGACGACATCCCCTAAGACTAACAGTTGGCTATCGCGTTCACCCAGATTAGCAAATCGGTAGGTATTGTTGAGTTGAGCTTCTGACGTAATGGCCGCACTGTTGTCCAGTTGAAGTTCCTTGACTTCAATGCTGATTTCACCTGCTTTTCCACCGCCGGCAGTGGATGTTGAAATTTGCGCTTTGTTAGTCATAATCAACTTATTGGCTGAAAATTCAATGTTGCCACTGTGTCCACCTTGCTCACCTTGACTATCTGAATGGCTATAAATACCACTGGTTGATTGGTTGTAATCGGTTACTAAAAATCCTTCCACGTATTGTAATTGGCTCTTGCCGGGTTCTTTTAAGGGAATCTGTGACGCATCACCACTTATCACGGCCCTACCTTTGACGTGGATTTCAATATTTCCCCCTTGGGCCTGATTGTTCGTGCTGCTTTCAATCACTGCACCGTCTTTAATCATTAAAGAACCGGCTTGTAGTCTTATCGAACCGGCATCCCCGGCGTTATCAAGAAAGCCTTTA
>JAYQWI020000492.1:0-3232 GCA_035871815.2 Candidatus Parabeggiatoa communis | reverse complement strand
TGGTGCGACCCGTTTGACCCAAAGCATTTATTTATAAGTTATGCGAAAGGTCAGGGCGTGAAATGAGTGGTTATCATTTTATGTGATAACTCAAAAGATGTCGGAATAAGTTTGGAATTAAACCCAAACGAAGCTCTTCCGAAATGACCTATAATTTAGCTAATACCCCTATTGGTGGGCTGTCAACCTTCTGGTAAAGCGGGGTATAACGCGATGAAAATATGATTAGCCATATCGTAGTTGCTAGGATCATTCCTATGGTTACGAGAGAAACTATCGATATAAGTACTGAACCATAAATTTTCAGGTATTTTAATAGAAGCAACTCGTGCAGGATCGCTACAATCTTCAGACCACCCAGCCAACAGCGGGCATCAGTTGTCTTAAAGCTCAAGTCAGGTGGTGGTGACTAACACAGAATAATACTATTAATCTTCTGTCTATAAAATGTTTATATACTGTACACTGTTATAAGTTTGTGCTTTTTTGGAAGTCAAGATCCATTTAAAGCTGCCCGTTTTTGCGTGCAAAAACGGGCAGCAGGTTAGTCACCACCACCTGACTTGAGCTTTTAGACAACTGCTTTAGCGTAGCACACCGAAGGGAAGCTACGCTAAAAGCTGTTAGCTGGGGCGCTTTCTTGCACTAGGGACTTGCCCTTTGCGGTAAAATACCTGTTTATTTGTGCTTCAGTACTTACAATCTTTTGGAAAAATGATTGCTCTATCAAAATGCCAACTCACCAATCCGTTAAATCCCCATCTCGGCTGTACTAATTGCTCTATCAAAATGCCAACTCTCCATTCCGTTAAATCCCCTGAGCCAAAATACTGAGCCTTTCAAGTCGTTAACTTCCGATAAATTTCTGACACTTTTAAGGGTAATTTCCACACTTCATCAATTACGATATAATTTACCGCGCCGTACATGTGCGGCAGATAGTCTTTTGCTTCCGTATCCAAGGTAATACAAAATGGGTGAATCCCGTCATGTTTTGCCTCTATCAAAGCTTGTCGCGTGTCTTCAATCCCATAAGTGCCGCGATATTTATCCCCATAATCATCGGGTTGCCCATCTGATAAGGTGATCAGCAATTTGATACGCGCTTCCACTTCATTCAATAATTGGCTTAAATGACGAATCGCTACCCCCATCCGGGTATAATCCTGTGGCGTGATGCCGCTGATGCGTTGTTGTACGATATTCGTATAAGGTTCGTCAAAACGCTTGACGCGATAAATTTCGCAGCGTTTCCGTGTCATCCCCGAAAAACCGTAAATCGCATACCGATCTCCTAAGCTTTCTAACGCTTCACACAGTAGCACTAACGCTTCCCGTTCCGCATCATTTATCCAGCCTTGCGTTGATCCGCTCATATCTACCATAAACATCACGGCAATATTACGATCATCTTTGTGCTTCCTGGTAAACAAGCGTTCCGTCATTTCAAAACCTTGTTTCGCATCCGCATACGCTTTCACCAGGGCCTCCAAATCGATATCTTCACCATTGGGCTGTGCTTTCAATAACTTATCTTCACCACGTAGGGCTTCAAAAGTACGTCGTAAGTGTTTAATCACCCCTTTGTACTGTTCTAGCGTTTTGGTAACGAAACTTTCCGGCTGAGGATGAACGTCTAACTCTCGCAAAACACACCAATTTTTATGATAATGCTTGCGATAACAATCCCATTCATTGTAGAAAAACGCGCCTTCTTCGTGATAAATCCCTTGCCAAACCGTATTTGGATCGCGTTCGTGTAGCGCCTCATCCTCTAAAATTTTATACTGCCCATCGCCCGCCGCAACCAGATAGTCTTCTGGAATCATCCCCACATCTTGAATAATCGAATCCATTAAACTTTGCACATTATCGGGCGGTACCATGGGTTGTCCGTCTAAATTCAGTTCAAACGTGAAGCCGTTAGGCAGGGAATCATCAGGGATTTGATTCACCCGGAATCGCGATTTCAGCGTCTCATCGCTTTCCTCATCCTCTTTATCCAACTTGTGTAGAGACTGCCGTTTCTTGTCTTCAGTCATTTGCACTAAAGCAATACGAAATGCGCCCTTCTCTCGCGCTATGCGCGTTGCCATAACCGCTTCGACACATTCAGGCCTCAATACGCCTTGATAACACAAGCTATCAGGAGAATGCGTGAAATAAATCTGGTGTAATAAATCAAAACTGTCTTGCACCGTCGTCGAGGCCGGTGCCAAGTGCTCTGCTAAAGACTGCCAAGTTGACGGGATAGGCGTTTCACCTAATTTTTTGAGTATTTGATGACTCTGACGGTGTAAACCCGGCAATTCTCTGGCAATACAAGCCTCTAAGCGCAAGCGTTCTAAAGTATGAAACAAGCGACACGCTTTTTTGGGCTGCGGAAAACTTTGAATCACCTCACTCAAAGCCATACGCCAAGTGCCAAAATAGCATTGCGCCCACAAATGCACGGCCATCGCTTTATACAACGTCAAATTATCTGCGCGAGTTTCAAAGCGGGTTAGCAGAGGCGGTAAAAACAACGTTTCCGTATCGGTATAAATCTGTTCAGCCCCTTCCAATCTCAAACGTCGTCCACCCAGCCCAGCAATAAAGATATCCAAAATGCGCTCAATATCTTCTAAAGCCAAACCCGTGGTTTTTCGCTTTTGCGAAAAGCCTTCAACCTGATGGATTATCGCAATCGCGGGATACATACCCCTTTTATCATAGACATCCAAAGCATGAATAATCCAAGCTTCAATACCCTCATCATCCATCAAGTTCATCGCTTGTGGCGCATGATTCGCAAACTGATAAGCCAATTCAGCATGAGTACAGGCAATTCTCTTCACCCAATGCAGTACAAATAGTTGTTGTTGACAATCACAGGTTGCCAGCATTTTCGCCACACCGGCCGCAGTACGTCGTGAAGACAAAATGGCAATCAGAAATTCATCTAAATGTTCTTCCATTTCTTCAGCAGTGAGTGGTGTATTTGATTTCATTATTGTGTTGAGCATTATCGAGTAAGACGGGCGTTCATTCGTTACAAAAGTTCATTCGTGAAGGAGATAATCTGTTTTAAATCTGAGGGCTTGATATTTAGGAAGTTCCAAAAAAATAAATCCCAAAAGGCAATTCAAGCCGGTTTGTTTAATTTCTCTCATTCTCTGCGGCTCTGCGGCTCTGCGTGAGCCGACAGTTTGTGACAAATTATTTGTGTGCATAGAGTAGCCCTGCGGGATAA
>JAYQWI020000491.1:0-6020 GCA_035871815.2 Candidatus Parabeggiatoa communis | reverse complement strand
ACTTTGAAGAAAGAAGTGACCGCTTGGGTCAATCAACGCAACGATTCTGCAACTGAAATGGACTGGCGTTTTACCACCGAAGATGCCCGAATCAAACTCCGAAGACTTTACCCATCAATACAACCTTGACAATGTACTAGGCGCTTGTCACCAGGTTGATATTCTTTTACGATAATGGCGGTTTCTTGCACATTAGGGTGTTGACTCAACAGGGCTTCAATTTCGCCCAATTCAATGCGGAAGCCACGAATTTTGACCTGATGATCAAGGCGACCCAAGTATTCTATGTTGCCGTCTGGGAGATAACGGGTTAAATCACCGGTTTTATAGAGACGTGCTTGTGGATCATCACTAAAAGGATTTGGGATGAATCTTTCTTGAGTGAGTTCTGGGCGATTAAGGTAACCTCTGGCAAGACCTGCCCCGCCAATGTGTAATTCACCTGGTACCCCTATAGGAACGGGTTGGAGGTAGTGGTCTAAAATGTAGATTTGTGTGTTGGCAATAGGGCAACCTATAGATTCTTGGGTATCACACGTCAAACCCTCCACTGGGGCCTTTGCCACTGGGTAACTCGCCGACCAGACAGTCGTTTCAGTAGGTCCGTATAAATTCCAAACTTCATCCCCTTTTTCCAGCAACTGATGTGCCAGTTGACGAGGTAAGGCTTCACCGCCTACAAAAATTTTCTTCAGAGAAAAATGACTTTGACCTAGTGCCCTTAAAAGCAGGCGCCAAGTGGCTGGTGTTGCTTGCATCACGCTGGCACTTGAGTTGTTTAATCTTTCTAATAACTGGACACCGTCAGATGCGACTTCACGGCTGACCAACACTATCCTAGCACCTACCATTAATGGCAGATAAAGTTCTAATACCGCAATGTCAAAAGAGATAGTCGTGACAGCCAACAGAATGTCTTGCTGAGTCAATCCTGGTGAATGCTGCATCGCACTTAAGAAGTTGACGACAGCGTGATGAGAAATGACAACTCCCTTGGGTTTTCCCGTCGAACCTGAGGTATAAATCACATAGGCCGCATTCTCAGGCTTTACATCTATAACACTATTGTTACTTTTCGCATTATCAAAGCCTTTCCAATCACTCTCAAAACAAATGATCTGTCCTTTGTGCTTAGGCAATTCTCCCATTAACCCTTCTTGAGTCAATAACACTGACACGTTGGCATCTTCTAATATCAAGGCTAAACGTTCTTTGGGATAGCTGGGATCTAATGGCACATAGGCCCCCCCCGCTTTGAGGATGCCTAGCAATCCGACAATCATTTCTAAAGAACGTTCGACACAAATACCCACAAGCACTTCGGGCCCCACACCCAAGGTTTGCAGATGGTGGGCAAGTTGATTGGCGCGCGTATTGAGTTCTTGATAGGTCAATTGTTGATCTTCAAATATCACCGCAATGGCATCGGGTGTTTTTTCGACTTGGGCCTCAAACAATTGATGGATGCACAGGTCATCAGGATAGACAGCGGCTGTGTCATTCCATTCAACAAGTAACTGATGTTGCTCTGCTTTTGTCAGCAGCGGTAATTCAGAGACACGTTGCGCGGAATGAGTGATAATGCTTTCCAGCAGGGTTTTAAAATGGCCTACCATGCTGCCAACAGTGGCCGCCTCAAAACGGGCAGTATCGTAAATGATTTTCAGAGACAATTCTTGACCCGGCACACAGATAACAGTCAGTGGGTAATTAGTTTGTTCAAAGACTTGAACATTGTTGATGGTGAGGTGACGACTTGGCTTTCGCAGAGACTCATCGACCGGGTAATTTTCAAATACCAAAATACTGTCAAAGAGTGTTGTACCACGCGGTACGTCACTCCAATTTTGAATGTCAACCAGCGGCGTGTATGAATAGTGTTCTGCTTCTACCTGTTGCCTCTGCAATTCTTGTAGCCAAGGGATGAGGGCTGTGTCTGCCGAAAAGTGGACTCGTACTGGCAACGTATTGATAAATAACCCCACCATCGTTTCCACACCCACTAAGGGCATTTGGCGGCCTGAGACAGTGGTGCCAAAGACGACATCGTCTTCGCCACTATAGCGGCTCAACAACAGCGCCCACGCCCCTTGTACTAAGGTGTTCAAGGTGAGATGGTGTTTCCGGGCCAGCGTTTGCAACGCCTCAGTTGTCTCCTTTGGCAATTTCAATTCTTGTTGTTTATGGCCTTTTTCGTTAACAGATACTGTGCTGGCGATTTCTACCGACAGCGGTGTTGGGGCTACAAAACCGTTGAGTTTTTCCCGCCAAAATCTCTCTGCTTGGGCCCTATCCTGCTGTTGTAGCCAGCCAATATAATCTTGATAAGGGCGGGGGGGCTCTAAATGTAAATATAAGCCTTGGCTTATGGCTTCATAATCGGCAAAGACTTCTTTGAGAATGAGAGGTAAGCACCAGCCATCCATCAATAAGTGATGATGACTCCAAACAAACTGGTGGGTATTTTCTGTCAATTGAATCAGGGCACAACGCATGAGTGGGGCTTGGTTGAGTACAAAACCTTGCTCTCTATCACTCGATAGAAAAGTTTCCAACTGCTGTCCTGTCGCGGTCAGGCTACGCCAATCGTGTTGATGCCAAGGTAAATTGACACTTCGGCACACAACCTGAAGTGGCTGGCGACGATTCTCCCAAATAAAAAAGCTTCGTAAAACAGGGTGCCGTTCTACAACCTGTTGCCAAGCTTGTTGGAAGGCCGTGGGATTGAGTGTGCCAATGAGTGTGCAACTCAATTGCTCAAAATAGACCCCCGATTCTGGTGCATAAAGGCTATGGAAAAGCATACCCGCCTGTGTATGGGACAAGGGGTAAATCGAAGCAATATTTTTCCCCTGTTTCGTCGTTAATAAGTCAAGCTCATTTTGATTTAAATCAGCTAAGGGAAAATCCGAAGGACTGTAACCCACGGCTTCTGGTGACTGACAATGGGCAATAAGGCTTTTCAATGTCTCTATAAACGCTTGGGCGAGTCGTTCAATGGTTTCACGATGGTGGAAATGCTCACTGTACGTCCAATCCAATTGTAATTGGCCCTCGGTTATGAGCCCGTTTATTTCAAGTAGATATTGACGATTGCCTAATGGACTATGCATTTGGCCACTGTCTTCTTTAGCGATTCTAAACAGGGTGTCACCTGACAACTGTTGGTCAAATTGACCTAGGTAGTTAAAACACACCTCTGCTTGTGGCCTTTTTTTCAGGTGTTCGCTTGTCTCTGTGTTCAAATAACGCAAGAGTCCGTAGCCGAGGCCGTGGTTGGGAATGCGACGCAGTTGTTCTTTGATGGATTTGAGTGCTTCGCCGGGAGAAGTCGTTTTGCCTAAGTCTAAACTAACAGGGAAAAGACTCGTAAACCAACCGACAGTGCGTGAAATATCCGCTTCTTCAAACAGCGCTTCGCGCCCATGTCCTTCTAAATCAATAAGCAGCCTTTGTTGTTTCGTCCACTGGGCAAAACTTTGCACTAAGGCGGTCAGGAGAACATCGTTAATTTGTGTGTTATAGGCTTGTGGTACCTCGTTTAACAGGGAGCGTGTTTCAAGGGCCGTCAGAGACACTTTGAGACGGGCCGTAGAAGCGACCGTGTTATCGGCCGAACGATGGGATGGTATCACGGTTTGAGACGGTGAAATGTCTACCGGCAAAGGTGTAGGCACAGCGTGAGAGAGCCAGTGTTCTAATTCCGCCACGACAGCGGGTGATTGTGCATATTCCGTCAGCCGAGAAGACCACGTTTGAAAAGAGGTCGTTTTAGGTGGCAGTTGAATGACTTCACCTTGGGAGCGGTAGGCGGTTTGCAAATCCTCTAACAAAATCCGCCATGACACGCCATCAATAGCGAGGTGATGGATGACGATGAGCAAACGACTGGGTTGCTCTGTACCCATAATAAATAAAACCACGCGCATCAATGGGCCTTCTGAAAGATTCAGACTGGCTTGTTGTTGATTAGCTACCGTTTCCAAAGCGTGTCGTTGGGTGTGGGTAGGCAATTTTGATAAATCGATGACTTCAAAAGGTATTTTTTCTTCTGGATTCACCTGTGTGGCTTGCCAACCAGACTCACCTCTTGTAAACCGCAGACGGAGCGCGTCGTGATGTCTGAGCAATTGTTGCACAATCGGCTCTAATAAAGCGGTATTCACAATGGGGGGGCCTTCAAGCAGCACGGATTGATTGTAATGGTGAGCTTCAGGTGAATGCTGTTCAAAGAAGCAATGGTGGATAGGTGTCAGTGGTACTAAGCCGGTGACTAACCCTTGTTTCGCTTGACAAGTCGAGGGTATGTTTGCCACAGTAACCAGCTCAGCGATAGTTTGATGCTGAAAGGTTGATCCAGGCGAGAGTTGCAACCCCGCTTGATTGGCTTTAGCGACGACTTGAATGCTGAGGATAGAGTCTCCGCCCAATTCAAAGAAATTGTCGTGAATGCCTACCCGTTCTACTCCCAAAATATCAGCCCAAATGCCTGCCAACAGTTCTTCTTCTGGGGTACGTGGCGCGACAAAAGTGTCTTCTGATAACTGAGAATGCTTGATTGATAACTGAGCAATCGCTCGGCGATCGACCTTACCGTTAGGGGTTAGGGGCATAGCTTCCAACGGCACAAAGGCCTTTGGTATCATGTAATCGGGCAGTTTTTTTGTGAGAAAATGGCGCAATTCAGTCGGATCAATGACTTGTTTTGGCTTTGGCACCAAATAGGCGACTAAACGTTTGTCTTTTGATTCTTGGTGAACGATGACAACGTTTTCTTGCACCGCGGGGTGACGTGCCAGCACCACTTCTATTTCGCCAAGTTCGATACGAAAACCACGAATCTTGACTTGGTTATCTATACGACCTAAAAATTCAATATTGCCATCAGGCAGATAGCGGACTAAATCGCCTGTTTTGTACAAGCGAGCAGATTTTGGATTATCAGAGTCCCATCCCAACTCAACAAAGGGGTTAGCAATAAATTTATCCTTCGTTAAATCGGGACGATTCAGGTAACCACGGGCCAATCCGACTCCACCAATATACAATTCACCTGGCACCCCAATGGGCACAGGATGCTGGTACTGATCCAGAATATAAATGTGCTGATTGGCAATGGGGCTGCCTATCGGGAGAGTCGAATGGCCGGGTGTGTACTCAAAGATCGTGGCACAAACCGTATCTTCGGTTGGCCCGTAGGCATTAAAAAAACGTCTGCCTTGAGACCATTGTGCTGCCAATTCTGGGGAACTGGCCTCTCCCGCAACTATAATACATTGTAAATTTGACAATTCTTCAGTAGGTAAAACAGCTATAGCTGTGGGAGAAAATGTGACATGGGTAATCGCCCGTTCGCGTAAATACTGGAGTAAAGCGGGGCCTGGTAGCAAAGACTCGGCTGTGCCCAAACAAAGTGTAGCCCCCGAGCCAAGTGCCATCACAATTTCCCAGATAGAGGCATCAAAACTAATAGAAGCAAATTGGAGAACACGACTATCTGGCTGCACATTAAAACGCTGAATTTGAGCTTTAGCAAGATTACATAATCCTTGGTGTTCAACAAGGACACCTTTAGGTTTCCCCGTCGAGCCCGACGTATAAATCACATAGGCTAAGTTGTCGGGTTGAACACCACTGACCAGATTTGAGGTATTGGGCTTTGAAAAGAGGGCCTGTTCGGTATCCAAAACGATCACTTGGGCTTGATGCGCCGGCAATTTGGCCATTAATTTATGTTGGGTCAATAGCACTGCTACTTGTGAATCTTCCAACATAAAGGCCAGCCGCTCTTGTGGATAATTGGGATCCAATGGCACATACGCGCCGCCGGCTTTTAGGATACCCAGTAATCCGATGAGCATATCTAAAGAACGTTCAATGCAAATGCCAACAAGCACTTCAGGTTTGACACCCAAGGTGTGCAGATGGTGGGCGAGTTGATTGGCGCGGGTATTGAGCTCTTGATAGGTGAGTTGTTGATCTTCAAATACCACGGCCACATTATGCGGTGTGGTTTCGAC
>JAYQWI020000490.1:0-5614 GCA_035871815.2 Candidatus Parabeggiatoa communis | reverse complement strand
CCATTTGTGATATGCTCCCCATTCGCAAATTCATCCCAAAATCCAAATGCCCCAATATACCAAGGCCCTTGGTGTGCTTCAAATTGATAACTGATAACTGATAACTGATAACTGTATTTACCCAATTCGTTGTACTAGATTAGTTGTACTAGATTTGCCCTACGTTGTCTTGAAATCACATCTCAAACGAGACAATGAAGGTGTAGTGATTGTAAAAACGGTTTATTTACCCTTCCTATTAATTAAAGAGGATTAATAAGTTATGAATACTTCAAAAGTTAAAATGACAGTAATGGCATGGTTGTTCACGGTGCTTGGTATTGTGAATTTTATGACAATCTCTGCGGCTACATTTGTGTGTTTATTTTTAGTAAGTATACCAAATGATGTTTATGCAACTTCTGATAAAGGCCCGCTGGATATAACTTTGACAGCAGAGGAAAATCAAAATCAATGGAAAGTTAAACTGACAGTCAATTCTAGAATTGATGTAGAACATGCAAAGATTGTTTTTGAAACAGAGAGCAAAATTGAAGGTGCATTAACCCTCATAGAAATTGTACATGATGCAAAAACTGAACGTGAATCTCTTGAAATTGATTTGGGTAATTTGGTAGCGAAAAAAGCCAAATCAAAAGAAATTGTTATTGCCATCAAGGAACCAGGCAAACATATACTGAAGGGGTGGGTTCATATTCTAGATAACAGTGGCAACAGCATTTTTGCTCAAAGAGGCACTTTATATATTCTTGCTGATTCATTAGATGACGTTCGATTTGGTAAGAATGGCTTTGTAAATTTAGAAATAGAAAAGCTAAATGAAAGTGGGCTTGATAAAGATTCCAATACTTTCTATTCAAAACTATGGAAAATATTAGGATTTGTTGAGCCTACAAGTAGTTCAAACGTGATTGCTATGACAAAGCGTCAGACAAAAAGGAGAACGCGTGCAAAAGCCACCAATATAACTGTAAAAGGAAAAGCCCTATGGACAGATTCGGCGGGTAAAACTCATCCCATACGTCACGCAAAAATAGAAGTCTTTGATTCAGATTTTCTTGTCTTTTTCTCTCCAATACTGGGAGAAACTAAAACCAATGACAAAGGAGAATATTCTATTGTTGTTAATGGAAAAGATCAGGATGATGATCCTGATATTTATGTGGTAGTCTATGCTAAAACTGACTATATTGAAGTTACCCCCGGAATTCCTAAGAAATATATAGTTCCACCTAGTTATAGATTAAACTCACAATATTTTTGGGATACACCGTCAAACAAGACTATCTCAGTACCTGATCTTATTGCGGGCAATACTGAGGATAACCATACAGCATTTTCTGTTCTTGATGCTTTAGTGGAAGCAAGCTTGTATGCTTCAACTCTTTCTGGAATCACGATAAATTCATTAGCAGTTAGATTTCCCCATAATCAATCAAAGAAGACTTCATATTTTACTCAGGATGAAAATAGTGATGGCAAAACGGATGATTATGCACTGAAAATTCTTCAACTTGATCGTTATGATTGGGATGTTCTTCATCATGAATATGGGCATTATGTTTCAAAAAGAGGCAATGTTGCCAACAGAACTTCTACTGGAGGTTCATCTCATGGATCATGTGAAAATTTGATGAATGCTCGTTCATATTCTAAGGAACATGCTATTCAATTAGCTTTTTCAGAAGGATGGCCAACATTTTTTGCGCTTTCTTTACAAAAAGAAAGAAATACAGCATCTCTAAGAGTTCCTAATGCGGGGGATTTATTTTATCAAGACACGGAAGACTGTACTATCAGCGATGATATAGAGTCACAGGGTTGCATTGGTAATCAAGGTGAAGATAATGAAGAAACTGTAACGCGTATTTTGTGGGATTTATACGACAGTTCAGATGATGATGGTGACACGAAGGTTGCCCTTGGTGATAAGGCAATATGGAAAGCATTACGCAGCACCTCTGCTAATACACTTTCTAAAGCGTGGGAGTCCATTGTCAATAGTCGTCCTGCCGCGACACGGCTTGAAGACAGTGTTAAATATGCGGCTATCTTTTCTGAACATAAGGTATCACCAAAATTGACAGCACCGGCTGACGAAGAGACAATAAAGGATACTTCAACTCCGTTGACTTTTAAATGGGAATCAAATGGAGCTGGAAAAAACCATCGTCTCAATCAGTTTACGATAGAATTTTACGAGAACGATTTTAGTGGGAAGCCTTTTTTCACAAAGTCGATTAAAGGCGATCTTAAAAAGGATCTTAAAAAGGACAGTAAAAGTTATACTCCGTCAAAAATTGGGTTTATTTTACCGAGCGACTGGGAAACAATAAGTTCTTCTATTGATATAAAAATTAGATGGGTTGTAAGAGGGAAAAATACCGAAAAACCGATTACAGGCCCTTATTTAAGTCCTGCACATACGCTTTATGGGCGATGCTATTTTGATGATTTGGATATTTCAGATACAAGTGATCCAACCAAAAAAACTCCTGGGTTTTATAAAACCAGTGTTAAAAAACTTTGTGAAGAAGGTATTATTGGAGGGACTGGCAACGGAAAATTTGAACCGAATCGTAAAAAAAATCATAATCTAGATAATTTTGGAATTACAAAGGCAGAATTTCTGAAAATTGTTCTATTAGCAAGTCTTGATCACCCGGCTAAAGAGAGTGATTATGATAAAGACAAGGGGAAAACTCCGTTTCCTGATGTCACAAGTTTACATTGGGCAGATGGATTTATTGAATATGCAAAAAATCACAAACTCAATGACGGTAATGGGATAATTGTGCCCAAAAGTGATGGTACGTTTGGTCCTAATGATGAAATTACTCGGAAAGAAGCTGCGAAAATGGTTGTCAGAAGCGTTGAAAGTAAACGAACACGTCGCAAACTGCTTTTGGGAAAAATTCCAACAATAAATAATTTTTATGGGATATATGAAGATAAATTGACGAAAAATTGGCAAGAAGATAAAGAATATCTTTTTGAGGATGTAAAGGATAGTAATGATCATTATTACTACTATATCTATACCTTGGGTAGACAAGTCATTAAAGATGTCAATGGTAATGCAAAAAGAAAGAAAGGGGAAGAGTATATTATTAATGGTTATGGCAAAAAATTCGGCCCAGACAAAACCATTAGAAGAGGAGAGGCAGCAAAAATGCTTTGTTATGCATTTTATGGGGAAATGCCTTGTAAAAATCCATAATCGTTGTAGTCCTAGACAAGCAGTCATTTTTCCCAGAGTTTAGTTTGTTCAAACTGAGGTATATAAAAGATGCTTAAATTATTTTGAGGTATATAAAAGATGCTTAAATTATTTTTAAATCTGTTCGCAACCTTGCTGATATTAGTTTATACAAATATATCAGTAGCAACAGATTCCAGATGTATTGGAGCAGATTATGACCAAGTCACATTCATCGGTGATGCAGAACTGCCATCGCTTGAAATCAGTGTAGATGCTGAAAAAGTTTTTGGAAATCAAAGCATTACGTTATCAGCAATAACTTTTGTTGATACTTTGAAAGGTGGAAAAGCCTTTTTGTCTTGGTGTGCAAATAAAGGCAGTTTAAAATTTGACTCTTCTCAGTCAAACAGTACCAAGGTAATTTTTACTGCCCCCCCCACAGCAGAAAATGAAGTTGCTAAAATAATTGTCCAATTAGGTGATGGATTAGGACGTGTTGATATTGAGGTGATTTCTGTTCCAATAGAAGGAAGTTTTTCAAGTTTTGACTTTGATTTTACTACAGGAGATTTTCAATTTGTCTTTGCAAGAACATTTGATTCTCCTGGTATGTTAAAGCTGGATAACAAAGTGGTTCAAGCTAATTGGATGCCTGATGGCATTAGTTTTAATTTTTATGAGACCACGGGAAAAAAATTTAATACATTTTTGAAACCTGTTAAATTTGAAATTTATGATGCAAATGGACAAGAAATCTATTCAGGTTGTTACCCTTTCAAAGATGTTTGTGCGAACCATTGGTACACTCGCCCAGTGATAAAACTTTGGAAAGAAGGCGTTATTCAAGGCTATGAAGAAGGTAAATCAGGTATTTTCGGCACCTACAATCCTGCCCTCCGTGCCGAATTAGTCGTGGCAGTAGTACGTGCTTTGGAACAGGGTAATACACCTGAACCTTTGACAACTAGCCCATTTAACGATGTCAGTATAAATGACTGGTTTGCTCCTTATGTGCAATATGCTAAAGACATGGGACTGATTCAAGGTTGTGATATTGATAACACCCTATTTTGTCCAAGTGATTCTATTAACCGTGCTGCTGCTACAAAAATCATTGTTGCAGCTTTCCTGAACGACACCTTGGCTAACTTTGAAAAAGGTAAACAACCAACCTCTCTCTTTCCAGATGTTACCGATCCCACTGAGTGGTTTTATCCCTATATTTATGCGGCCCAAGCAAAAAAGGTAGTACAGGGCTACCCGGATAGTGATTTCAAACCAACGCAAACCATGACTCGCGCCGAAATGGCAAAAGCCCTCTGCATTGCCGCTTTTGGCCCTGCTGAGTGCATCGAAACCGGCCCACAAAATCGCCCCATGATATTTGCGATTACCCCTCTCACCGCAACCGTCAGCGAACCCATCACGTTCACTCTCGAAGGCTTTAACCTGCCTGTACCAATGGCTATGGCTATCCCCGATTGCGCTAATCTCACCCCAGTCAGTGGCGGTACGGCCGAAAAACAAGACTTCCAATGCACACCCACTCTCGCGGGACTGAAAAACGCCACAGTCAATGCCCCCGATGGCACCGTCTTGGTTGAGTTTGCTGTCGAGGTTAACGATATCAGCGCGCCACCCCCACCACCGTCTTGTACCCCTAGCGTCACTGCCGTTTCGCCATTGACCGCCGTATTGAATCAAACCCAAGTTTTTACCGTCAAAGGCTTATGTCTGCCTGAAACCACCGTTTTCTCTATTGCCGAATGCGATGACTTAGCCCGCTTAGACGGGGATGAACAGCAACAGCCATTCCGTTGTCTTCCCAACAGCACCGGCGATAAACAAGGTGTCGTGAAAGATCAACCAGAAGGTACTGTTTTACATGACTTTACCGTTAGCGTCACGGAGGACAGTACTCCCACTACCCCAACCCCCTTGGAAGGCGATGGCTTGATTCACGATAAATACAGGCCCGGTGATGCCACGCAACTCTTCATCCTAAACGATACCATGACGACAACCTGCACTTTTAGCGATGTTGATCAGTCTTCAGAGTTTGCCGAAGCCGTTAATGCCTTGTGTAGTGCCGGTATTTTGGTGGGTTATTGGGAAAACGAGCAAAGGGTGTTTGTTAAGTTGCACCCAGCGAAAGTCCAGAATAATCCGAATATTTCCCGTGATGATCCGGCTAATTTGATGACAAAAGCCATTCTGGCTGAAATCCTCAAAGTCTTCCTCTTTGCCGTTGATTATGACTATTTCGGTGTTCGCCATGTCAACGATAGTGATTGGTATAAACTGTTTATAGATGAAGCCAAAAACAGAGGCCTTGATCTCCACGATTTGGCCTATAACAATCAAGTCACTCGTGGACAGGCCATGACGTGGCTCGCGCAATTGTTTTATGAC
>JAYQWI020000489.1:0-12214 GCA_035871815.2 Candidatus Parabeggiatoa communis | reverse complement strand
GATGATAATTTCATCTGTTTTTTCCTCATTTGTGATATAGCGTTTCAGAAAAATCATGTCTTTCAGAACAAACCGCCTTGTCACAGTTGTCTGAAAGCTCCCCTAAAAAAACGTCCTGCAATCTGGGTGATGAGGGATGATGATAATTTTGTTTGATAAGATAGTCCATTGATTTTACAGATTTAACTGATATCCACAAATCTATCAATCAGTGTTTATCATGAGTATCAGCTTAATCTGTTGTTTGAGATTGTCAAGAAAGCCATCTCTCATTTTCATCACCCACATTGCAGCACTATCCAAAAATCGTTTTGTTGTAGTACATTAGATTGTGGCTATTTTTTGACTACCCGATACGAGGGCATTTTTAACTTCAAGAGCATAAGTATAAACAGATTGATCACGATTTTTAACCTGTATGGGTGCCATCTGCTTGGCTATGACAAGGTGTTTCACTTCTTGATAAGTGCTGGCACTAATAAAGACTTTCCCCGGCTCACAAAAACCTTCAATTCTAGACGCAACATTGACATTGTCGCCTACTACCGTATAATCCATGCGCGTTTCAGAACCGATGTTACCCGCAACAACCTTGCCTGTATTGATCCCTATACGAATGCTTAGATTTGAGAACATCGGTTTGGAATCCATCCATTGTTGGCGCAATTCTAAGAGTGTTTTCTGCATTTCAATACCCGCCCGTACTGCACGTAAAGCGTGATCGCCTGTTTCATGTTCCGTAAAAATGGCCATAATACCGTCGCCAATGAATTTATCAACGACACCGTTTTCACTTTCAATGATAGTAGTCATCGCTGTCATATAAGTATTCAGAAAGCTAATAATTTCTTGAGGATCGCGTTTTTCAGACAGTTTCGTGAATCCCTTGATATCAGAAAACAGTATAGTCGCATAGACTGTCTTGCCACCGAGAGCCAGTTTTTGTTCCCGATTGCGGGAGATTTCTTCTACTAATGGTTTGGGGATATAGGTACCCATCTTCTGTTTTTCGATAGACAAACGCCGTTCATTTTCAAGTGCTTCCCGGAGTTCTTCAGCGTATTGTCGGATTTGGTAGGTTGCATCACGGACACGTTGATCTAAATGTTGAATGATAAGCCAAGCAATGTATAAAATTAAAAAAATGCAGATCAGATAAAGACATATCTTGTAAAAATGAGCAACTTGTAAAGCATATTCATAATAACGATCATAATCCGCATAAATTTTTTCTATTTTAACGCTTGTTGGTATAAGGAGCAGCTCGTTGATCAGTACCTCGACATCTGGTTTAAGCCTCAAAATGGTTTGCACTTGGGTTATGATGTTTTCAAGGTATTGTTGATTGAGAACTTTTTCAGAGTTCGCTAAATTTTTTTCTAATTGCGCTATCTGAGTCAGAATGTTTTGCTGGATTAGGGGATTATTGGGGTTAAAATAATAGAGTAGCACTTCGCGCAATAGCGTTTGTAAACGGATTACCAATTCTTGAGCTTGAGGGTTTTTCCTTGCTTGCTCGATAAATTCTTGAGTAATCACCGGAAAATAAACAAGCGCTGTTTGAAGAGTCGCATTTTCCGCCTTGAAACGTTCAATCAGCAATGTTTTATGTACCATCAATTGTTTGAATTTTTTCAGTTCATCAATCAAATGATGGTAGCCTTTTCCCGTAATAAAAACGGGAATATGAGTGAGTTTTTGGTACAGTTTATTGATAGTCGCGAGTTCAACGTTAATCGCATCGACATTTACTAATGTACCATTTCTCAGCAGCAGCAAATGGTGATTCACCATGGCATCGGTGCCTTGTAGGTAACGCAAATTGCTCATAAAATGCTCATTGTCTTCGGAAGTAAGTTCTTTGCTTTTCAAAAATAGAAAAGTAACAAACAGAAAAATAGTGATAAGGCTAATGATCAGGTAGTGATGTTTTTGTAGATTTATTTTTGTGAACATGATTTTAATTTTGGGATATGACCGATTTTTAGAGGGAAAAAATAACGCAGGCAAGAAAGGCTTCTCTTTCTCTTGACACAGAGCATCTTTAGGCTCTTTAGCGTTTATTTTTTCAATCACAAAATCAAAATAGAGGATTTTCTTTGTATTCTCCTGTCAGGGTTTTCAGGAATGCGACAATAGAACGACGTTCGTCATCGCTGAGTGTTCTCGCCAACTGAAATCGAGCCATAGTTGACACGGCTTCTTCCAAGCTAGTCGCTGACCCATTGTGAAAATAGGGTGCAGTAAGGGCGATGTTCCGTAAACTCGGTACTTTAAAGCGATATCGATCAAATTCATCGCCAGTGATATTATAACGTCCTAAATCTGCTTTGCTTTCATTTCCACGAGATTTAAAGTAGTCGTTCTTAGCCCCCATTTTTTGGAACATATTCCCACCAATATTGATGCCTTGATGGCAGACGATGCAGCCAAATTCTAAAAAAAATCCATATCCACGTTTTTCAATGTCAGAAAGCATTGTGGTATTACCGCGCAAGAACTGATCAAAGCGAGAGTTGGGGGTGTACAAAGAACGTTCAAAGTTGGCAATCGCATCTATAATATTGGCTTTCGTCAAGCCGTCTGGATAGAGTGTTTTAAAGTTTTGTTCATACTCCCCATAACACCTGATTTTTTCAACAACCTCAGGCCATTTAGAACCCATAACTTTAGGACTTTGTACAACGCCATTGATTTGTTGCTCTAAAGTGTCAGCACGTCCATCCCAAAGTTGTTTAAAATTAAAGCCCACATTAAACACCGTGGGTGCATTGACTTTAGCGACTATACCATTAGAGGTTATTGAACGAGGCAAGTGATCAGTGCCACCACGGGTGTTAAGATCATGACAATAGGCACAAGACATTGTATTGTCATGGGATAACCTCACTTCATGAAACAACTGATCGCCAAGTGCGACTTTAGCTGAATCTAAGTCGATATAGAGTGGAATAGGTTGAATAGGTTCAGTTTTTGGTGTGTTAAAAATAATTTGACTCGTACTGTTCATCAGAGAGTCATTCTGAACAAAAAAGTCTGGTTCTTCCGGAAAAAACCACCAAGCGGCTCCTACCATCACGACGAATAAAACAATAAAAATGACAATCCATTTCCAAAAAGAGTGTGTCATGTCTTGATTTTCCATAGTGTTATGAGTCAAGGGGGGCGAACACGCTAGGGCTGCCCCTACGCAGAATAAGATAGATATGTAGGGGCGAATCTATGTGTTCGCCCTTGATGAACGAAACCGTCTTCAAGACTGAGGCAGAAATACCTTAAAAACCAGCACTTCTGGCGGTAAACAGCTTTTGTCATCGCAAGCTTGAAAATTGAGTTTGATTGGCACTCGTGTTCCTTTATCCTTTAAGGCGGTTCCAGGCACGCGCTGAAATGAACTGAGCGGTATTAATCTGCTACGCAACTGGATGGTTTCCTCATAAAGTGCTAAAGTACTTTGCCCCCATGAGAGATGAGTATAGATCGGTTTGGGATAATCGACACTGCCCATAAACCATCCGCTTTGAGATTCATCAAGTGTCAGGCTTGTGGGAATGAGATGCTTTTGAAGGGGCTGATGAGCATTAATATGCCAACCATCACGGATTGTGATATCCATCAATAACCAACTGGCTTGGCCCTTGGTAACGACGCTTGCACTGGCTTTCACCGCGCCGCGTGCGCCATATTGGCGCATACCGACTTCGCCATGCAGTAATTCGTCAGCGGCGAGTAGCATATAGGCATAACGGCTAGGCTGTTTCGCAATCTCTGCTGAAAACGCATTGAGTGTCGCATTGGCTTTATCACGATAACCTTCTATACCGGTGCGTGTCGCTAATAGGGATAATACGCGAACTGCGACAGCGTTACCTGATGGGATCGCTCTATCGGCTGGACTTTTGGGACGGGTAATTAATAAGCTATCATCTCGCCGGTTCATAAAAAAGCCGCCCTGTGTGTTATCCCAAAATTGAGTTAGCATACCTTCAGCCATTTCCTGTGCTCTGTCTAACCAAATCGGGTTACCGCTGACATCATAGAGATGAAGTAGGGCTTCTGCAAAATAGGCATAATCTTCTTGATGAGCCGGAATAGAGGCACTACCTGGCAAGTAGATACGCCATAATTCACCAGGCCCCTTTTTCAATTTTGTCCAAATCAAGTTTGCCGCACGTTGGGCCGCCGCCAAATAACGGGGTTCTTCTAAAATATCGGCTGCCAAAGCGAATGTGGCAATCATCATACCATTCCAAGCGGTGATGATTTTATCATCACGCAAGGGCGCTTCGCGCTTATCTCTAGCCTGGCGCAATTTGTCACGAATCCTATCGATCTTGTCCACCAATTGAGGTAGGGGGATGCCATGCGTTTTAGCATAAGTGTCTAAAGAGAGGGGCAAGTAGAGGATATTTTGACTTTCAAAATTACCTTTTTCAGTAACGCCATAGAGAGTCAGTGCGAAATTCGCATCGGCCTCATCAAGCACAGCGCGTATTTGTGCCGGTGTCCAGAGGAAAAACAGGCCTTCTTCCCCTTCGCTATCCGCATCGGTTGCCGAATAAAAGCCCCCTTCAGGGGAAGTCATTTCTCGCAGCACATAATCCAAAGTTTGTCTGGTAACAAGCGCATAGAAAGGGTGGCGGGAGAGTTGATACGCTATGGCATAAGCTCTAGCGATATGGGCTTGATTATAAAGCATTTTTTCAAAGTGAGGTGTCATCCAATGATCATCGGTTGCGTAGCGATGAAAACCGCCACCGATTTGATCATAAATCCCCCCTTCTGCCATTGCTGTCAAACTTTTTTCAACAGCGGCGAGGCTAGATGGGTTACCGCGCTGGGCCGTTTCTAACAACAACAGTAACCAAGTTTCTTGCGGAAATTTCGGAGCATCACCAAATCCCCCTAGAAAATGATCGTGTCTGGCTAATATATCAATAACGGCTTGTTGGATAGCCTCTTCACCCACTTGGCGCGCTTGGCCGCTGGCCATTGTCACTTGTTTCACGGCGTTTGCAAAGTAGTTCGCTTGAGCAATCAATTTAGCCGGTTGCTGTTGCCATAATCGCACCACTTGTTTGAGTAAATCTGTAAACGTATCCGGCCTAAAATAAGTACCGCCCCAAAACGGTTTAGCCAAAGGGGTTAAAAAGCTGGACATCGGCCATCCTCCATGCCCTGCTATCATCATCACGGCTGTCATATACACTTCATCCACTTCAGGATGTCGCTCTCGATCAACTTTGATGGATATAAAATGCTTGTTGAGTAGGCGAGCAATTGCGATATCCTCAAAACTTTCCCGTTCCATCACATGACACCAGTGACAAGTCGAATAGCCAATGGACAGGAAAATAGGTTTATTTTCTCGACGCGCCATTTCAAAAGCCTCATTTCCCCAAGGAAACCAATTCACCGGATTATGAGCATGTTGCAACAGATAAGGCGAATTTTCTAAAATAAGCCGATTAGTAAATTGAGGCTGCCCAGAGTCAAGAAGATGTTCTGTTCTAGGATGATAATCAGCGCCTTTTGCAACCAAAGCCGCTTGAAGGGATTGTTGTAATATTTTCAAATACGGTGCCGCACCAGGCAACGCATTCTCATCCGCTCGCACTGGCGACACCGTCAGCATAAAAAAGAGGGTTATCAGTAACCATTTCATATTTATCGTTTGTAATCGTCGCTTTAGCGACTTTATTCGCCCCAAAAGGCATGGTATGAACATAAAATTTATCTCACAAAAACTTTGTCACATTTAACCGATCTCACGCTTTCGTAGCGAAGGCGCTTTCGTTGCACTATTAATTGTTAAAATAAATGACTAATTTGAGGGTCATTATTTGACCCTAAATCTGACGCGGCATTATGAGTTATTAATTCCATAATTTCAAGCTCGTAGGTTGGACTTTTGCTCAAAAGTCCCACAAATTCATTTATCAGCTTATGTTGGCGTGTTCTTGCGTCGAAGCTCTTGGAGTGCAAAATTTATTTTGCGTCGAAGCTCTTGGAGTGCAAAATTTATTTTGCGTCGAAGCTCTTGGAGTGCAAAATTTATTTTGCATCGGCCCAATTGGAGTGCAAAATTTATTTTGCTCCGGCCTATTGGAGTGCATCTGTTATTTTGCTCCGGCCTATTGGAGTGCATCTGTTATTTTGCTTTGGTGCAGATTGATAATGACCCTTTTTTTTTAAATGCGACATGACTCTTGCCTCTTATCGCCTTTCAGCAATTAATTCATTGGCTAAATCTTTGTTGTCATCTGGCCCGATCCTCTTGTAATAATGTGGTACTATTTGACGCATCACTAGGCCGTTCCAAACGAGAATGGTAAATATCAGCTAAAATGCTGGCTTGTTCTTCTCGTTTTTCCTGTTTAAATTGAGATAACACAGCAATGACTTGTGTCTCAACGGTGCGATTTTGAGCCACTGCCAATTGTTGAAGGTAGCGATATAAATCTTGTGGCATACTTTGAATGTGTAAAGCTGGCATATTAAAATTCCTTGTTATGGTAAATAAAATAGTTGAACAGGAAGGATTAAAGGATTAACCGAATTTTGGCTGGCATCTCAATTTTCATCTTCTTATCATTTGTTTGCCAGTACAGAGCATCTTCCCAGGATTCATCAATCAAGGTTCATTTATTCATTCAATCAGCGCCCGCTCAAAAACCTCACCTGCACGCGCTTTTTAATCAGGGAATTTAAAAGCCTTTCTGCATTGTAAGGATTGGATAACAAATAATGGGTTTCTCTCCACGAATTGTCATCATCAAGTGATGAAATAACAACGTTGTGATGATTTTCTCGATTAACAAGGCTTTTGGTAGACTTGTTCACAAATCGTCTCCAAACTTTGTTGAGCCGATCTCTGACTGGCATAATTTTCTCTCATGAAAAAGTGACGTTAAAATTTAGGCCTATCCAAAAAATTAAATTGTCTTTCTTGTCGGGTGGGTAACGGGTTTTTAAAGCCCACCATTCCCCAGAGCGAACGTAGGAACAATGCCACCTTCGTTTTCGATGTTCCCGTTTTGGCGTGCAATGAACCTCGAAAGGGCAAACACACAGGTATGCCCCTACAAAATTTCGCATCATGACGGAACTGTAGGGGCTGCCCGATCGTGTTCGCCCCAAATTGTTGTCGCAAAACTCGCACATCCTCATCTGTCACATCAAAGGGTATGGCTTCCCATAAACCTTCAAGTTTTACGGGTTTATTGGCACTTTTCAGGCCATTTTGATATTTAAGATAGCTCTCATTGTGAGTCATTTTGTCAGATTTATTCGACATTCTTGCCTCATTTCTCGTTGTAATTGGACCGAATCACCACCAAAACGGGGTGAATTTTTGAGTGTTCCTGCTAATTTAAACAGGGCATCATCCTTGGAAATTTTTGGAGTCGATAATGTTGGATGAATGACTAATACCACTTCTGCTTGTCCTACTGAGATACTGTTAGGCAAAGTAAAAGTAATTCTGTGGTTTTTGGGGATATGTAAAGTTCTTGCAATTGTTTCCATATTATGATCTCTTTCAATTTTCAGGGTAACTGTTTAAGGCGAGTCTGAAAAAGCAGCCTCTCATCAAGTGTCAGAACTCTCTTGCACTATTTAAAGCGTTTGAGGCCTTTGATAAGGTTGCTAACTCAGTAGTATAAATCAACAGCACGGTAGGTTTTCGTTATGAAGGAACACCAATTTATGATGATAAAATTAATTGGTTGAATTTATTGAGTGATTTATCGTTATTTCAACCTACAATTTTGAAATGATTTAGAATTTTTTTAGCCATGTATTTTGGGAAATTCTCCAATAAATGACTATAATTAACAAAGGTAAGTAGGGACACATAAATCTTTTAACATTTTCTATATTAATAATAAGAATTTTGTTAAAAAACTTTTGTTTACCTACATATCGTTTTGATGGATAAGCCCTCTTTTCAAAAGATATCGAACGGTTGTATGCATAATAGCCTGTGAATTAAAAGATACCCACGCATCAATCCGTTCAATCCCCTGATCCGTTGTACTTAATTGGCTTCGCGCGAAGCGTGAGAAAATGATAATGCTTATTCGCTTTGGCTAGGGAGTATGACGTTTTCGCATTCTGAAAAAAGCAGATTTAAAATCCCCAATAATTCTTCGATATGTTGAATGCTGGCTGAAATCGGATGCTGAATAAACACGTTTTTTTCTAATTTGCCAAATTGCCAAGTATCGCCCGTCGTGACAATAGACAAAATGGGAATATCAACCGAGTTATTCATTTTTTGGCAAACAACGGATTGCAATAAGGCTTGGCTCCAACCTTCATCAAAGTTGTCATTTTTGGCTTCCACCGTCAAAAGCAATGGTTTATAAACTTTTTTATACCCTGTTGGCGTTTTAGCCGTGATTAAATAATCAGGAATGACAATCACATCATCGGCTTTAATTTGAACATGGCTAAATAGATTCAATCGCGCATGTTTTTTCCAAGCTTCTTTTAAAAACGGCACCACAATAAATTCTGAAGAGAAGGCTTCTTTATCATCTTCTCCCCGGTTTTTGAGCGAAAAAGCCAGTTCTTCTTTAAACCAATCCATGACACTAACGGGTTGAATTTTATCAAAGTCAATAAATTCAACCATTTGATACTTCAGATGGTAATGCTCTAAAATGAGCATAATATTGTCAAGTTTATGAGTCATCATTTCTTTCCTAATATTTCTGTGATGATATTGATAGAACACTGATTCGGCTTCTTATGGCCTGATCTGCGCTGATTTTTATTACTCGATGATCAAGTTTTTAGTACTTGACATTTGTGATTATCGAATAATCAATGACTTAAGAATAGACACCAGTATCCACATTTTTTAGGTGTATTTTGGTTTATAAATTCTAACTCATTGAAATAACTTAAAATAATAAAATATTTCAAAAGTCAAGAATAAAAAAATTGAGCAACGAGTATTAAGTTTTAATCAGTGTTAATCAGGCCATCATCAGTCAGTAGCGTTCTATCTATAATGGTGTTTGAAGTTTGATAATGCTGCTGACTCGCCTTTGGAAATCAAAAGCACAATTTTTGTTACGACGGAAGACCAACTTAGCTATTCTTTGAACAAAGTTTGCAACCAATTAATAAAGTGACTGGCCTTACCATCATCAAGAATATACTCTTGGCTTTTGATAAATCTATAAGTCATTGCTTTACCCAGTTGGGTACCGGGCCTTTCTTGCCAAGCGAGCCAAGTATGAATAATCGCCTTGGATTTATGGGTTTGGGTAAATCGGTTTTGCCCTGCATTGATAAGCTCGTTGATCTGATTTTGGGCAATAGGTAACAGTTCATCACCTTCTGGTACCAAAAAACGAATGAAGTCTTCTAACATACCCGTCTTTTCATTGTTAGGCATGAGCCAAATACCGACGGTGGGCAATTCTTCTTCTGGATCAGTGATAATGATTCCTTTTGGATGCGGATTTTGAGGAATTGATTGATAACCCTCTTTTATCAACAGATTTTTTAAATCTTGCCATCGTTCTGATAAATCAGTATCCGCATCAACCACAATACCAATCACTTCATAATTACCGCTTTTGATCGCAATGGAGAAGGTATTGAGTGACTGCCTAATGCCATTAGCATCACGAATTTCAAAAGCCTTATACGTGATTTTGCGTCTTTGCAACAATCGACTAATCACATATTTATCATCAATCCCTTCGACAATTAACAGTTTTTGAATCAATGCCATGATTTATCTCACTTCAATATTTTGCTCAACCGCAATCATAATGTCTTCACTTTTAAAGTGAACCGCCTTGATCTTATTTTTTTTAGGAAAGGACTGCAATTTGATGACAGCAACATCGGTTTCATCATTTTTGGCGATTTCTTGGAAAGCAGAGACGGTGTCTAAACTATGGGTGGTTGCAAAAATCTGGATATTGAGTTTAATTGAGAGTTGGAAAATCATCTTCCAAAGTGCCGCTTGTACGGACCAATGTAGCCCGGTGGCAAATTCGTCAATGAATAAATAACCGTTTTCACAATGCACCAAGGCTAATAAAGTTCTCAGAATGTGATTGATACCCTCTCCCATCGTATTCAGTAAAATAGGTTGCTGAGTATCACGCAGTTTGACAATCGCTTTTTTCGTATTCGCTATGTCATCAATAAAAGCCAATCTTTCGATATTGTCATCAATAATTTTCAGCGCATCAATCAGATAGTCTTCTTTTTCGGATAATGCAATCTGCCCCCAAATTTTAGACAAAAAACTATCGCCGTCATCATTCATGGTACTGACAAATTGATGACTTTCAGGGCTCGTTATCCCATCAAGTGTTTCTTGAAAACCCGACAGCACTATTTCTTCCACGGTTTCATCCGCCTGTTTAATCACCAATATAGGCTGCCGATGACGCGCATCGTGATGACTTAAAGAAATCAAATAGCCTTGTTGTTCATTTGCACCGATAAAAATGCCCTCATCACAGGTATGACTTTGATTATGAAAGAAAGTACGCAATAATGCTAAGCATTGTTGGCTGGATAGATGAGCATTTGAAAAGAGTTTCCTAAGACGTAAAATCTTGAAAAGACTCTGAACAACATTTTGCTGTTCAGAAAACAGCAACATCGCTTCTAATAGGGAGGTTTTGCCGACATTGTTTTTCCCAATAATTAAATTCACTTGAGCCAAACTCTCAATACGGAGTTCTTTAAACAATTTATAGTTTTTGATGTAGAGAGAATTGATCATTTTCATATTTTCTTAAGAACGAAAAATGCAATTTTAATAAATTTGGAACGAAAAACGCAAAATAAATTTTGCACTCCAAGCGGGCCTTCAAAATTTATCTTGATGACCCTTTTTTTAGGAATGCGCACCAATTTTCGTTCCAAATTTATTTTGCTTCGGGTATTTGGGGTGAAATGGCCTTAAACATACTGGATATCAAGGCATTGATAACTGATAACTGATAACTGATAACTGATTACAACAACCGCCGTTTTTCAAGTAACTCTTGGAGATGAGCAAATCCTTGCGGAAATTGTTTAAGAAGATCAACTAATTGGCGTGCTGATTCTGCGGGGATACCATTGACATCAATAAAATCTAAATCGTAATCATATTCTTCTTTCAAGTAAAAGCAAATATCATTAAACAAGGGTTTAGGGAGTCGTCTGATACGATTATATAAGTCTATTGATGACATTGAGATTGGCACCGGTATATCTACCTTCATTTGGTGTTTGAACATCGTTTTGATTTGACATTTCATGTGTGACAGTGTCAATTTTTGATGCGTTATCATAATATTGAGTCATTGTCGTTTCAATCGCATTTTGCCATGCCGCTACTTAAGCGGCTGCGTAAAAAATCTGTAAAAGCAGACTGCAAAAGCACATCAGGATAAGTACTGAACCACAAATAAACAGGAATTTTACCGCAAAGAGACGCTTCGCGGCGCAAATCTACAATTCGCGGTTTCGTTCCGACGCGATGCTTCGCGTCTCTAATTACAAATAAACATTGCTTCTATTAAAATACCTGAAAATTTATGCTTCAGTACTTAGCTTAAAAATGGAGTTAGGGTTTAAATCCTTTCTTTATATACAATCCTTGTCGTTAGAGCCTCTTGCAAAACTCCGGGCATAACTGATAAATCAATGACTTATTTCTATTTTCCCGCTCTCCCCCCCCTTTTTGATTGTGCCAACTCAGCATTGTCCTTATTTCCAATACCCCTTCAAATCACTCCCCCTTTGTTCCTTGCCAGATTAATTAACTTAGCGTTCTTCGCGCCTTTGCGTGAGAATGAATCTGACAAGCACCCGACATCATTCAGTGGTTTATGATAAAATGCCGAGCCACCATTTTGATGGAGACGTTGGCGCACAATCCACCCAATATCACAGCCTATATATAAAAGGGTGGGCCGCTGCCTTAACTGAACTCAACTCAATTCAATTTATTTCTTAGGATATTGGCTTATGAGTGAACGATTCAAAACAGTTTTAATATTATCAGTGAGTTATCAAATCATTACCGCACTATTCTTGTGGGCAGGGCTTGCGCCCAGTTATGCTGATGAGCCTGATGTGTATTACTATGCTTTTGTGATGCAAAATAAAAACGGTGTGTGGGAATTACCGATTGACAAGGAACTCGAACCAGGAGAGGTTTATCGTTTTCAAATTGTCAAAGTGT
>JAYQWI020000488.1:0-2831 GCA_035871815.2 Candidatus Parabeggiatoa communis | reverse complement strand
AGAACATTAATACCTTCAACTTAAGGGAAAACACACCGTTTTGATCCTACAAAACACCCAAACGCCCCTACATCCTAAATGTAGGAGCGAACCTGCGTGTTCGCCCTACCTGCGTCTTCATCCTGATTCTATCGCTTAAGTTAATGGCATTAATGCTAGTAGCAAGCATAGGAACGATAAACCCAAGTGGCGGCTAACGTCTCCGATGTCTACATTTCCTACGACAACAACGTGCTCTAGTTGGGGCTGGTCTGATTGTAGGTTCTGAACCGTAATACACCAGAATAGAGACCATTTCAAGTTCTTGTTCGCTATTTCTTAACTCCACATCAACTTGAATATACTTACCTTCGACAATCTCGCCACCAATATTTTCTGCACCGCTCATAATTCTAACGTTTTTGGTACAGAAGTAGTCTGGTGACGGTTTAAACCAACTTTCTATGCCTTTGAAATGTGTTGGCCAAGTTCCACTGATAACATACTGTTCTTCAACAACATCCATAGCATTTTCGGCAAGACGATAGGCTTCTTGATAGCAAGCCTCGTTATAAATGGGTGGGAACACGTCGTTCAATCTTTCTCCATGCTCACTGACCAACTCTCCCACGTCTTTAAACTCCTTTGCTCTGATTTCAGCCGCATCGTCGGAACGGCTACGAAAAATCGCCGTACAGGTTATATCGGAATCCATTACCACAGTTGTACTAAGCCGTGTACCACTGCACTCGTTTTTCAGTCCCTTATTATTTTTCCATCCTTCAAAATCAGAACGTGGGGCTGGAATAGATCTCAGTCGGACTGTTTGACCACTTGGATAGTTTTCCACACAGTCATAGCCATCAGAACTACATTCAATACCACTACCAATGACAGTACCGTCACTTGGACTGAGTGGTGCTTTTTCCGTGGTGACGGTCAGCGTATGCATACCCGGTATATCTATAGGTATAAATTCTGCCGTGCATTTTGTAGCCTGTTCAATGGTGAGGGTGATAGGGGTTTCGCTAGCACTACAGTCTTCACCCCAACCCATGAACTGAGCATCATCCGCTGCTGCTCTAGCTATTAAAGTCAGTTCTGTGCCGGGAGCATAATATTTGGCTTCGCAGGATGCTGTGGAACATCTCGTTATCACACGCCCTTCCTCTTTCACTACAATAGTACCACTACCTTCCCCTACTTTGGCAAATTTTACCCAGTGTAATTTTTGTTGAGCCGGATCCAATTCAAAGTTCGCAGTACACCATCTGTTTCTGCTCATCGTCACAGTTGTCGATTCTGCTGTACCACTACAACCACCGCTCCAACCGGTCAATTTTGATCTTACGGCCGGTGTCGCTGACACTATGATTTCACTGTCTTTGGGGTAATCGCGACTGGCCCGATTGCAGTCCATATCGCAATCAAGCAGGCTAACGGGTGAAGTGGATTGAAACTCACCTTCACCAGGGCCGCTTTTGCTAACCGTTAAGGTGAAGGGGCCTGTTTCTTGAGTTCCTACTGGCGGTGGTTCCCCACCTGTACTTGATTCATCTTCTGTCTTGGGTTCCAGCGTACCAATTGTGATCTTTTGCGTCATCGGTTCACTGAGTTTGCCTGTGTTGTCGGTAACTCTCAAAGTGACACTATATTCACCATCCCCTGGGAAGGTAATCGTGGGATTGGCACCCGTGAGCATGTCACCACCATGAGAACTTGTCCAAATCTGGTTAGTGATATACCCATCTGGATCAAAATCCTTTGAGGCGCTGGCATCTAAAGTAACCGTATTCCCTTCGATGATGGGTTCTGCGATCACGGCCTCTGGTTTTTGAGTACCACAAATTGGAAAGGCGGCAATTTCTTGATGAGCATACTCAATCTCTGAATCTTGACAGAGTTTATTACCACTCAAATAAAGTCGTTCTAAGTGGTTAAGATTAGGAATCGCACCTGTCAGTTGATTGCCTCTCACATCAAGCACAGTTAAATTCACTAACTCAGGAATCGAACCGGTTAATTGATTATTACCCAAACCCAGACTGATTAAATGAGTCAGCGTATTCAAATAGCTGGGAATCGACCCTGTTATTGCATTCGAGCCGATAGCAAAATGAACTAAGTTTTTGAAGGCACTCAAATCGGGAAAATCACCCGTCAATTGGTTTTGATCTAAAGATAAGTTTTGCAGACTGATTAAAGCACTTAAGTCTGGAAGGCTTCCGGTTAAGTTGTTACCGCCGTTAATATCGCCTAGATTAATAACAGTCACGGCTCCACTTTCACAGGTAATACCATACCAACTACACGGCGTATCCGTCGTTTTCCAACCCTCGTTGTTAGTCCAGTTATCGCCATCAGTGCTGTCATACAGCGCGACTAAGGCTTCACATTGGGCCGTTGGGATTTCGGTGACACTGTTGCAGCCGCTGGTGTCGGGTTTGGTGGCGTTGTAAAGGTTTAGGACTTCGTTGTCGGATAAAGGACGGTTATGAATACGAACTTCATCAATTAACCCATGCCAATACCGATTTGCCGTTTGCCACCCAATCCGGAGTTCGCTGTCACTGTTATTGATAATGATTCCATGTTCTATGGTTTCAACGACCTGTCCATCTAAATAATACTTAGAGACATTGCCGTCAAACGTTAATGCAACATGATACCACTTGTCCAAACTTAAGCTATTTTGAGTACGGTTAGTTCTCGTTTCATCAGCAATAACCCCATCCCACTTGGTACCATTATGAAAATCATGATCAAGCTTGGACTGCAGTACCCTAAATAAATAGGCATTGTCCTTGAAGATTAAAGCATTAGGCCCATTGTCAGTAAACATTTCATCACTA
>JAYQWI020000487.1:0-3186 GCA_035871815.2 Candidatus Parabeggiatoa communis | reverse complement strand
CTGGCTAACTCTTTAGGTGGGTAGCCAGCATCTTCTAAAGCGCTCCAAGCTTCTTGTAAAAAGCGTCTTTGTTGGGGATCCATCAGTTCAGCTTCTTTGGGGGAAATATTAAAAAAAGTCGGATCAAAACGATCTATATCGGATAAAAAACCACCCCATTGACTATAATCTGCATGAGGCGTGTTGGAAACCTGATCATAAAATCCGTCTGTAGTCCATCTGTTTTCCGGGATTTCTCTGACCGAATCCTTGCCCATGGTTAAATTGTTCCAATATTCATTGACATCGCTAGCATCAGGAAAAGTTCCAGACATACCAATAATGGCAATGTCTCGAAATTGAGGAATATTGGTAGTCAAACGGGAAGATAAGTTTTGTTCAAGGTTGACTGGCTTACCACTGTTATTTATCGAGTTGTTGTGCCGGATTCCTTTTATTAACTGGGTACCTTCTTCTAACGTGACTTGATCGTTTTTGATCATTTCTAAAACTTTTTTCCCGAGTTCACTCTTCATAATAGACTTATTTTCCCTATGTTATTATAAAATCTGAATAGTGTCGCTGGATTTTGGAGCCGAAACTTGAGTTTGGGCTCCAAGTTAATCTTAATTAAATAACCATTGAGCAACTTCGTCAACATCCAATTCGTTTAATTTCATGCGTTCAAGCGTTTTGAAAAGTGCTTCATCCTCATCTTGAGGCATTTCCGGCATTTCTAGTTTGTCAAGTCTCTGGGAACCATTTTGTTCATTAATCACCTCAGCAAGCCCTGCTATAGTCGGTGATTCAAACAAATCACTCACGGCTAAATGTATAGAAAAGGTCTCCCGTATTTTAAATATCACTCGAGTAGCAAGCAAGGAAGTACCTCCTATTTCAAAAAATATCTCGTGAATGCCTATTCCTTCCCGTCCGAGTACTTCAGACCAAATGGTAGCGAGTCTCTTTTCAGTGGGTTGAATATTGGATGAGGCAACCAGTGTTTCCTGATTGAGAGAATGTTCTGGTGCTGGCAGGGCACGACGGTCTACTTTACCATTAGGTGTCATGGGCATCGCTTCCAACATGACAAAGGCCGCAGGGATCATATAACCAGGAAGCTTTTTCTTCAGCTCATTGCGTAGTTCACGACTAGAAATGGTTTGGTTTGGTACGATGTAAGCCACTAAGCTTTTCTCACCGGGCGGATATTCCCGGGCAACGACGATAACCTCTTGCACCGCCGAGTGTTGTAGCAACACGGATTCAACTTCTCCCAATTCAATACGGAAACCACGAATTTTGACTTGATTATCTATGCGACCCAAGTATTCAATATTGCCGTCAGACAGATAGCGGGCTAAATCGCCGGTTTTGTAGAGACGAGCGTTAGGGTTATCACTAAAGGGATTGTTGATAAATTTTTCTTTTGTCAATTCGGTGCGATTGAAGTAGCCGCGAGCTAAGCCCGAACCACCAACGTAAAGTTCGCCTGGCACACCAATGGGAACTGGTTTTTGATGGCGGTCTAAAATGTAGACTTGGGTGTTGGGAAGAGGCTTGCCAATGGGAACGGTATATTTTTCTAATAATTCTTTGGCAAGGCCCGATCGCCGCGAGGATCGTTTACCCTTGTGAGTAGTGATTCTCGGTTGATTGGTTGGCGTTTCTCTACTCTTTTGGCTCCCAATTTCAATAGCGTTGGCCGCTATGGTTAGCTGATCTTCCAACACAAAATCAATATCTTGGTAAGTTGTTAAAGGATTCGCTAACACGGCCCTTCCTACCACAATAGGCAAGTCTTTCCCATAACGGGTATTAGACAACTGTGTTCTGGAAATAAAAGCTCTCCCTTCCTGAAACTGCATATCCTGTAATTGGATATTGGCTTGGTTAATTTGTAAATTGTCCTCTTCTGTTAACAGCCCGTTGCGCTGTTTTTTTCTAAATGCTGTCGGTATATATCTGAAGTTAACGATATTGAGTTCGGGTTCTCTGATAAGCTCAAAGGCATCATTTTCCTCGACCCGTGTTTTTAAGTACTGGGCCTTGTCTATTCCTTCATCTATCAGTTCAGCATACCCTTGCTTTCCTATCAGATGAAATGCCGCATGTAAGCATATAGATAAAGAAGCCCTGGAACCTTCAGGTGAATATTGACCAAAATCATAACTGCCCTCGCGTGCTTGATAAGCGGCTGATGTCGCAATGGCTTGTACCATATTAGGCTGGCGAAATACACAAAAACTAATACCCATAGGCAAATACAGTTGTTTGTGTCCACATAAAGTTATCGAATTAGCCCTTTCAATCCCTTTCAATTTACGGCGATGTTGCTCGGAAAAAATGACGGGACCTCCCCAAGCGGCATCCACATGAAAATGGATATTGAAGGTGCTTGCTATATCAGCCATTTCCTCTAATGGATCGATGTTCCCAGTCTCAGTAGCCCCGGCAATACCAATTAGAGCAAGGATACACCACTGTTTCTGGCGACATTCTTCTATACGTCGCTGAAGAGCAACAATATCTATCTTTCCATTCTCATCCTGATCGACATAGAGAATATTGTCTTTCCCCAAGCCTAATAAGGAAGCCGCTTTTATCACGGAATAATGCATGAGACGAGAGCCTAACAAAACGATATTTTTATAGCCATAATGTTCTAGTGCAGCGTTTAATCCCGCTTGAGCAACCCCTGGAAAAGTGTCGTCCTTCGATAAGGCCAGATTACGGGCAACCCAGAGCGCCGATATATTTGCCATCGTCCCACCGGAAACCGTGATACCTAAACTATTTTCTGACTGTTGGGCATATTCATCATAGAAAGAGTCAGGAAAACCATAGAAAGCATGATGGAGCATCGCCATGGCTTGTCTTTCCAAAAAGACCAGGGATTTTGAGGTTTCCACTTTCACCATGTTTTGGTTTAATCTCAAAACAAGGTCTGTCAATTCATAATTAAAAGAAGGAAGTGCCGAAGTCATGTGGCCAATAAAACGAGGCGATGAAGTATTAACCAGATAAGGCAGTACATGCTCTTTTAAATACGCATAATACGTCTCCTGTTTTTGAGGAAATAACGGGACGGCTTGAGTTTTAAATGCTTGCTTGAGTTTGTCGATCTCCACCCCTGGCGTGGTAATGCTTTCTTGGGGTAACGGTTTTTCAAAAGGCAGAGACGAATTTGAAAATTCGGGGGAAAAA
>JAYQWI020000486.1:0-2240 GCA_035871815.2 Candidatus Parabeggiatoa communis | reverse complement strand
GCTGCAAAAACGGCCTCTGTTTTTTGGTTGCCATCAGTCGTCACAATCTTCAGACGATAATCAGTCAACTCAACGTCAGGTTTCCAAAGATATTTGTCGCGTTTGCCTTGCAAACCTTTGACAATCTCAAGAAATTCTCCTTCACCTACACTGTAATACAAATCCGTGTTCAATGACTCACTGGTGTCAAGCCCTTGAGCATCTTGATCGCTCACTTGGAAAGAAATGACATAAGGTTTGCCCGCTTTCGGCGCTTGTCCAGTCTGGATTGAAGCAACGGGGGCCGGATTATTTGGATCGGTGTTACCCGTATCCAATACTTTAATCGTGGCAACTTTATAGCCGACATAACCCAAAGCATCCCCAACTTGTACACCAACACGCACAGTAGCGCCACCTTCCGGCACAGCGGGGGCAATAAACTTAACCGTTTGATAGTCAGCGGAATCGGACACCGCTTCAAAGCGGCCGTTTTCTGCACACCAATAGTAATGAGGTGTGCCCCCTTTTGCAGTGTCAACAACAGCTTGCGCCGTAAAGGAAAACGCTTGGCCTTCCTCAATGTCATCAGGTATTTCAACCAGACTCGCTGTTGGTGGCGTGACATCGGACAAGGGTATTTGTTCCGCATCGTTACCAAGGCAAACAGGATTAGCCAACGCGACAGGAGAAACAGAGACCACTCCCAAAGCCAAAGCAATTGCTGTAGATAAGCGAACATTTTTCATGGCTTTAACCTCCCTCCTTTTCGCAAGGACTCGTATCGCCTTGTGTTCTATACAAGTCAACTCTGCACGCTGTGACAGCGGCTTCTTCCCGCTTCATGAGATCACCAGGACGGAATTGATTACCACTACTATTCCCCTTCATCAATTTAGACTCGTAAACCGTCTTGATGTATGGACAATACCATGCGTTTGGCTTTAAATCTGTGAAGTTGTTGGGACAAGTGTTGACACCTAGATTATCAAGCCAGATGGCCTGCCCAGAGAAGATAGAAGCCGTTTTAGCAATCATTTTAGCCACTTCATTTCTTTTAGCAGGGTCGTTGGGTCTGAAGTCCTTATTCTTACCGCCATCACTGACAAAACTCATGTCTCTCGCATACTTGATGTATCCAGAAAGCCCATGTGTTTTGTCCACATCTTTAAAACTCGTATCCGTTGGATCAAACGGGCCTTTATGACCGCCACTGAGCAATGCCATTTTCAGGATTTCAGCACGTTTGACGGGTTTTCCTATACCAAACAAACCACTGTCTCGACCATTGATGATATCGGCCTTCCATAACTGAATGATGGCATTGGTGTACCACTCATCAGGTGGCACATCGCTGAATGGATAATAGGTCTTAAATAATGCTTTACCGGCATTATCCGAGACGATGATCTTGAGCGGTTTATCAAAGTCTTCCAAGGGAATACCCGTATTGAGATTAATCCCTTCTGCTGTCTGCTTGGTAGTAACCGTTTTATCCTCAACAGTGACTTTGATGCCTTCACCTGCGTTTAATTCGCGTATTTGGATATCGCCTGATTGTTTGTTGAGCGTTTTTATAGACGGATTAACTCCTGAAGCAACCTTAACCTTCCCTATGTACAAGTTTGGATCATGATATCCATAATTATTGGCACTAGAAGGCATGTAACCCCAATATTGTCCTGAACCAGATGGATTTTTAGTAACAGGGCCATCTTTCATCTCAAAATGGAGATGAATATTATTACGAACAGGAGAATATTTTCCACAATTTCGCCACGATACTCCTTTAGGAACAGCACGGTTCCAACAATCTATTACCCCATATCCAGAACTTCCCATCATCCCAATTTTTTGCCCCTTGGAAACCATTTTGTCTTTCTGAATCTTGGGATCAATAGAAGCTAAGTGAGAATATGAACTGTATATTTTTTTAGCACTTTCCAGAGTATGCTCAATAATGACATTATTACCCATACCATGATCACCTGCATGCATTTTTTCTACATGAACAATTTTCCCTGCATTAGATGCCACTACAACATCTTTGGAAGCTGGAGCAATCTTAGTTCCCAAACTATTCCAATAGTCAATACCACTGTGATAGCGTGATTTATTAGCACAGGTTTTCTTATCATACTTGCACTTAGGAACTTGAGATTGATAATCTGCCACGGGATGTCCAAATGTCTCACCAACAACAGGGCCGGGTAAATCTATGACTACTTCCTCATCATCAGGCACCTGCGGTGGCACAAATG
>JAYQWI020000485.1:0-5581 GCA_035871815.2 Candidatus Parabeggiatoa communis | reverse complement strand
GATGGCTTGTCGCCTAATACGGCTGTTCATTTGTGGTTGGAAAATGTTTTGGCGGCTGAACAGGATACGCGGGCTTTCCGAAGAGTTTTTGTGACTTATGATGAATTGCTTGAAAATGGGCCGGCGACTGTTGATAAAATTGCGCGGGATTTGAATGTGAAATGGCCGATTCGTTTTGAATGGGTTGCGGATCAGATCGAGCGGTTTTTAAGCTCTGATTTGAAACATCATGATAATGTGACTACGCCTCAATTAGATCGTAAGTTGGCGGGGTGGAGTGAGACGGTTTATCGGGCTTTGAGGGGGGCGGCTGAGGGGAATCATGAATCACTTAATATGTTAGAGACTGTTCGAGCGGCTTTAATGAAATATAAGCCGTCTAAAACGCTTGAACAGATTTTTCGGCAACCGGTTTATGATCGGTATGAACAATGGTTTGAAAAACAAAGGCTTATTCATTTTTCAGGGCTTGTGCGCGGTTTTCAGAAAGAGCGTCTGGCGGAAACGGTGCGATTTCATTTCTTGATTCATTTACGGCGTGATCAAGAAGCGTTGCTTAAAATGACTTTGGAGGTGTTGTTAGCATTAGATTATGCTGATTGGTTTTTATCCATTATTGTGGGGTTCATAGCCAGTATAGACAGTGATGTTTTTTTGAAGTCTTTTCAATAGTTTATCATCACAAGTGATAAAAACGTCTGATATTTGTTCTGCATAAGCTTTCTGGGGCAGCATTTACAACGCCAAATTTTTGAGTATCAAAAGAACGACAATAAGTACAAACGTCTAAATATAATCGTTTCATATTGTTTCACTTGAGCGATTTTCTTATTGTCTGATTCAGACAATTAAGGTTGCGACGTACTCATAGCCTCTATTTTTTTGCCATTTTCTCCTTTTGCTGTTGCAATTCTTTAACGGCTTCAAGCAATACGGCGGTGAGTTTGCCATAGGCGATGGATTTGTAGCCGTCGGAGTCGGTGGACACCAATTATGGCAGTACCTTTTCCACCTCTTGGGCACCCACAGATATCAGCCTTAAGCGCGTTGTCAACTAACAGCGCACGGCAACTTATGCTAATTCACTCCCAAATCAGTACACCTATGAGCAGGTGTACAATAAAACCCTATTTTTATTTTGATGCAGATTTGTAAATTGAATAGGATTTAGGAAATCCTGCCACATATTCCGTATAAACTTCTGCTTCTGGAAACAGCGACTTGAGACGACTAAGTTTTAACACTCGTGTTTCAGCCATTTGTTTCCATAGGAGCTCTCGCCCCTGTTGCTGCCATCGACGTATCCAAGCTTGTTTGATCTGTTGCGGATAAAACCACCAAAATGGTAGATTACAGTGTGATTCAATCGGGAACCACAATGATGGTGTCTGAACCCAGTAGCTATGTGCTAACCGACGCACAGTCATTGCAAAAGCGTCTTGCCGATCTGGTGGTCCAACGTGTTCTATTACAGCATTACTGAAAACAACATCAAATTTATTATCCGCGAAGTCCATAGCATCACAAGCATCTCCATCCACGAAGCGATAAGTGCGTTTGAATGGCCCTTGCCACTGATTCTGTACCTCTGGCAAATTCAACAGGGTAATGTCTAAGTCAAGATCAATCATCTCCCACAATTCAGGTGTTCCACCTAAATCAATGATATTATACCCACTTTTTATGCACATCAGTTTAATAAATGCAGACAGACGACGTTTGCGCCAAATATGCTGCATTCTTGGTTTGATTTTATCAATTACAGACGATTCCATTTATTTCTAACCTCTTTGAAAAAATAGCAAGGTACGCATAGAAAAAATATCGTTTTAGAATTCTTTAAAAAACTGCCTTGCCCAAAGTAGGGCAAGACGGAACGCTCCAAATAGGTATCTTCTCCACATTCTTCTTGGTTCCTGCAGCAATCGGTGCAACGATTCTAATCCTGCTTTTTGCATCCATTTTGGTGCTCTTTTTTTAATGTTCAAGTAAAATTCAAAAGAAGCCCCTAAGCATAAAAACAAAGGAGAAGGATGATGTTGTTCAACCAACTTAGCATGAATGGCCAAGCCAATTAATTCCTGTTTAGGAAATCCAATCCCTATAATAATATACTCTGGATTTAAATTTTTTATTGTTTCAAAACAATCCGTGACTACTTGATCTAAAATGACTTTATCTTTACGAGGGTCAAAAAAAGGGGGTGAATAATAAGTGACATTGTCATATTCTTCTTGCAATTTTAAGCCGATATTGTCATTTGCTATGATTGCAAATAACCGTTTATTCTTTTGCTTTACAATATTCCATAAAATCGGCAGTAAATCTGAACCCGTCAAACGTGCTTTCAATGGTTTGCGAACTAGCCTACTGAACAAAATGATAGATTGTCCATCAGGTAAGATAAACAAAGCATCAGTCAGTGTGGCTTTTAAAGCTTGATTTTCCTGTTCTTGAAACCCGTTCAATTGAACGATATTAGGTGTAATAAGAAAAGGTAGTTTTTTGCTCTCTTGAAGATGGACTTTATAATTGACTACTTCGTCAATAAAGTCATAATAGTCCTTTGCTGAGATAAAATCGAAGTCAAAAATATTAACGATGTCATACATAATGCAAACATTGATTTCCAATAAAATTTATTGTTTAAGCGATGATATAAAATTTTATTTTATAAAAAAATTATCATCAAGTTTTAGGACTTTAGTCGTATTCCAATCAATGAGCTTGTCAGCACTATTCAAATCAAGAAATTCAAAATCATCCACTAGTTTTTCGAGTTTTTGTAAAGCGTTACTGAGTCCATAGTAAGATTTTAATTTTCTGTTCAGAGATAATTCTTTTATCATAGGTTGTTGTGGATCAAAATCACGGGGGTGAAAATAAGTCATCACATATTTAGAGCGTTTTATTAAATCTTTAATAAGAAAATAAGGTAACACTCTGAAGTAGCCTCCCCCTGAAAACACGATGTTCAATATACCGAAATGAAAGAGGTTTAGGGGAAACTCTTTTATTGTCTGACCATTTATCTCTATCAAGCATGGTTTATCTAAACTAAATTCTTTGAATCCACCATGTGCTCTTGTGGTTGGAAATATAGAACAATCTATTTGTATTTCATGCTCAATTAAGATTTCAAATACCCAAGTGTTTTCCTTCATAATTGAAAAACCAGGTGCTCTGTAGGCATACACCGATTTTCCTGTTATATCTTCCAACCTATTGATAGAACTGCGTAAATCATTTACAATCTCTTGCCGAGATTGTTGATATAGCAATCTATGATTATTTGAATGTGTGCCTATTTCATATCCAAGAGCATCTATCTTTTTAACTATTTCTGGATACTTTTTAGCAATCCATCCTAATATAAAAAAGGTTGCTTTTTTATTTTTACTACTAAGCAAATCCAGCAAATTATCAACATTGTTATGGATTCTACTTTCAAATCGGTTCCACTTAGTTTCATCTGCCGTAAAAGGGTTATCAAGAATGTGAAACCACTCTTCTATATCAAAAGTTAAAATGTTCATTTGGCATTAGGAATTACATCAAATTGACCTTACTGGAAATGTTACCAATGATAGAGCGGTCAAAAAGGGGTAATAAGAAATTGTCAATTACAAGAAAAAGTCTTATCTTATTTAAACATAAATAATCCAATTTATCAGGTTGTCAGTTCTCTCTATATCTATTTAAAAATTATCCAGAGTCTTTTTCGTTAAATAATTGACAATGTAGCAATATAGAAAAAATAGCATTAAAAAACTAAACCACATCAATTGAATAGGTATTTCATAAAACCATCCACTTATTCCTATACCTGATGAAATAACGGTTATAGACAAGATAATAAAAAGTGTTTGAGAAACTGAAAAACCTTTTGATTGCAAAAGATGATGCAAATGTTGACAATCAGCTTTCATGGGGTGTTTGCCAGACAATAGCCGTACAATAACTATTCTTGTCATATCCCACAAAGGTAATGCTAAACTCCATAAAATGTTAATAAAATTAACTTTATGTGATAAAGAAATTGAAAGCCATGCTAACATAAAACCTAACAGAATACTTCCAGCATCGCCCAAGAATACTAAAGCGTTGCACCTCCAAGGAAAACGTATATTAAACAACAGAAAACTGGCTAAAGCACCACCAAACAAATAGATTAAAAGGATATTCTCATAGAAGTGACAAGCTAAAGATATAATGCCTATTAAAAAAAACACAATCACTGTAAATCCTCCAGCAAGTCCATCTATTCCATCTAACATGTTGATGCTATTGATTAAAGCTACCATAAAAATGATAGTAAACAACTCATATAAAATATAGGCTTCTAAATTTAGAAAGTTATTGATATAAAATTCATTAAAAATAACGAATAAAGAACACAAAAGTATCTCACAAAAAAATTTAAAAAAATAACTTAAGTCCATAAAATCATCAAGACTACCTAATAAAACTAACCCACCTAACATATAGAATAAGTTATCATAGTCAGAAATACGCTGTAGTATCAACAAAGAAAAAAAAACACCCAAAAAAATCGCAATACCACCGATCAAAGGAATTTTTGATGTATGTGTTTTACGAGAATTAGGAATGTCAACCAATCCTATATAAAACGATATTTTTCTTAAAAGAATTAACACAAAAAACGTTAAAAAAAAGGCTAATAGGGAAGAATTGATGCCAGTGAAAGTAGATATGTTGTTCATTATTGTTTCCTAGTTGATTGTCAGGATTGAGTTATTAGTCATTATCACCAATTAAATTTTGAAGTGTACTATTGGATGTTATATAGCAACAAAGAGGTGATTGCATTTTGCCAATTTCCATTGTAGTGCTTTTGAACGACATTTATGAAACGGTTTTCAGAGACGCGATGCCTCGCATCTCTACATATCACAAACCATTAAGGTTGCGAAGTACTCAGGGCCTCTATTTTTTGGGCCATTTTCTCATTTCGCAGGTGCAATGCTTTAATGGCTTCAACCAATACAGCGGTGAGTTTGCGGTGAGGCGTTTTCAAGGGTGGGCAAACAAAAACACGTTTACCCACCCTACATGGCTTTACTAGGATTTTCACATCATTTTGTAATATCCACGAATAACCATGTCAACTTTCTCTTGTCATGAGTTCAAAAAGACGGGTTGATTCTACTATGAGTTCAAGTTGTTTGCAAATCAATTTGTTTCAAGGTATTAACATTTTTGCCGTTACTCAATACAGAAAAATAAACGCTAAAGACGCTAAAGGCGCTAAAGAATGAATGCTAAAAAATATCTTTTGCGTTCTTTTGCGTCTCTTGCGCCTCTTGCGTTATAAAAAAAACAGAATGTTCAAAGATATTATAATAATAAGTTTTGCGCGGAAAAATAATATGAATCACTCTTCAAAAAATCAGGCGTTGATTGTTTTGGGTATGCACCGTAGTGGTACGTCTGCATTGACTGGGGTTTTGAGTTGGTTGGGTGTTGATTTGGGGCTGCAACTTTTGCCGCAACATGCGACTAATGAAAGGGGGTTTTGGGAAAATTTTCAAGTCGTTGAGGGGAATGAAAATGTTTTAAA
>JAYQWI020000484.1:0-2142 GCA_035871815.2 Candidatus Parabeggiatoa communis | reverse complement strand
GGCCAGAACCGGCCGCCGTTCAAGAGACTTTACTGAGCGAAATCAATGAATTAGACCCGATGTCTGATTTACGCGATTCTTTTAAAAAGCATTGTTTGCGGCAGCTTTCTCAGATTTCTCTCACACAAGGGGCTGGTGATGAAAAACGAGCGCGAGCGACACTGAAGCGAATAGAACAACATGCGCTTGTTGGGCATTTTCGATATCGGGTAGAACAGGGTTGGGGGCGGTATTATGCGTTGTGTGCGGATTATGAGGCGGCCTTGAAGCATTATCAAAAGGCCGTTGAACACGGCGTTTATCGGGCCGGGCCGCTTTTGCGCGAGATATTGAGAGAATTACTGGTGTTAGCGGTTTTTTTGGAGGAACCCAGCATTATCAACCGTTATTATCGGTGGGCTTGTGTGATGGGTTTATTTTCAGGTAAGGATATTGCGCCAGAAAACGGGGAAATCAAAGCCTTGCAAAAGGCTTTTCTGAATGAGTTTCCCTTGGCAGGGCTTTATCAAGGGTGAGTTGCAGGAGATTGAAGTGTCAAATCAATTTCGCGCAAAGGCGCATTGGTGCTAAGTATGCTTAACGGCTTTGCGGTTTGGCGTGAAGATTGAAATGTATATATAACTACAAGGATTACTTATAAAAAAGGATTAGATTGTGCCAAGCTTGAACTCATTGATTATAATGACATTAAAGAGTACCTATCCTTTATTATAAATAATCCTTGTCGTTATAATATTAATAAATATGACCAAAGAACAACTTCATCTGTACCCCCTCACCTCCTCCCAACGTGAAATCTGGTTCGACCAGATGCTACATGCCGAGGTACCGTTATACAATATTGGCGGCTATGTCAAAATCCCAGGCCAAATTGATCCAGCATTGTTTGAACAGGCGGTCAATTTGCTGGTACAAAAACACGATGCCCTGCGAACGAGACTGACCGAAACTGAAGATGAAGACGGTTTGCCATTCCAATCGTTTCAGGAAGAATTATCGAACTCAGTGCTGGTACAGGATTTCTCAGATCAGGATGATGCGAAACAAGCGGCATTGACGTGGATGAAAACGCGGTTTAATGAGCCATTTCAACTGATTGGGCAACCGCTGTTTCGCTATGATTTAGTGAAAACCAGTGAGGAATGCTATTACTGGTTGATGCAATATCATCACATCATTGCTGATGGATATAGTGTCGCCTTACTCAACCGTTCATTGGCAGACATTTATACCCAAGTGGTCAATGGACAAACACCTGAACTGAACGACGCTTCCTATGTCCGGTTTATTGAGTATGACCACGATTATGCGGCATCTGAGGCTTCTGCCAAAAATCGTCAGTATTGGACAAATAAATACCCAACTGCACCTGAACCGCTGCTCAATCTGCGTTATCGCTCACATTTTAGCGACAATGTAGTGGGTAGTGACTGTGAGCCGTTAACTTTGTCTTATGATTTTTATCAGAGCTTACATACATTCGCACAATCTCATCACACCACGCTGTTTCGTGTTTTATTGGGCGCATTGTATGTCTACTTTACCCGCACCGCACAGCGTGATGATTTCACAATGGGTTATGCGACATTAAATCGACCTCTTGAAGCTTTTCGACACACAGCCGGCTTATTTACGCTTGTTGCACCAGGGTATTTCCAATTCGGCACCGATCTGAGTTTCGCCGACTTATTACAAAAACTACACCATAGCATCAAAACAGATGTCGCCCATCCGTATTCCCTCACTGAAATCAATAGTCCCTTCACTCAAGGTGAACAACGTACCAGATTGTTTGATATCAGCATCTCCTACCAACGGTTTAATTATGATAGCCAATTCAATGGCTTTAATAGTCAAATGACTTGGCTTTTGCATTCGTGGGAACAAAGCCCGCTGATGATTTATGTGCAGGATTTTCATGCTCAATCGGATGTCAAACTTGATTTTGTCTACAATCTCGCCTACTTCACGCCTGCAGAGATTCAAGCCTTGCAAAATCGATTGATGACGATTTTACAGGCCCTATTAACTAACCCTTTTGCCCCGATTCGTACCCTGCCCATCCTAACTGAGCCAGAAATCGAACAATTACAAGCGTGGAATCAAACCAAAACGGATTATCCTAAAGACAAAACCGTTGTC
>JAYQWI020000483.1:0-2900 GCA_035871815.2 Candidatus Parabeggiatoa communis | reverse complement strand
CTTGGCGGGTTTGAAAATCATGGCGGATTCACTTTTTAATCACGCCTGAAAAACGATAACGCAAAAGACAGTTTATTTCTTTTTTAATCTCACGCAAAGGCGCAAAGGCGCAAACCGCCAAGTCATTATGCTTAGCGGCTTCGCGGCTTTGCGTGAGCAAATAATGAATTTTTAGGCAACAGCATTCTCATGCGGATGTGTAAATCATGAAAGTAGAACAACTTGAAGTCAAAAACTTTAAAGGTTTTGCTCATAAAGTGATTGATTTTTCTCCACAATTTAATATGTTAGTGGGTGACAATGGTACGGGCAAAACGGCTGTGTTGGATGCTTTGGCGGTCGGTATTGGGACATTATTGCTCGGCTTTGATGGTATTGTGTCTCGCACTATCAAAAGTCAGGAAATTCATCATGTTGATCGTGAATTAGGGCAAATAACGACTTTTGAACCACAATATCCGGTTGTCGTGCGTTGTCGCGGCAAAATCAATGAAAACGAAACGTTGACATGGGAACGTAGTCTCTCGAAAAAAGGGGGTAAAACTTCAAATAAAGGGGCTAAATCTCTTATTCAGTATGCTGGGCATTGTCAAGAACAAGTGAGACAAGGTGAAACGATTATCTTGCCCTTAATCAGTTATTATAGTACTGGGCGGCTCTGGCTGCAAAAAAAGGAAAAATCAGTGGCGGTACTCACTCCCGGTTCTAGGATGTTAGGCTATGTTGATTGTTTGGAACCGGCCTCTGGTGAAAAAATGCTGATGCGCTGGTTTAAAACCATGGAAATGGCTGCTATACAAAGACAAGTTCCGATGAAAGTCTTGGAAGGGTTGAGAACGGCCATTAAAAATTGCTTAGAAGGTTGTGAAGCGGTTTATTATGATATTCAGCAAGATGGGCTGGTGACTACCTTGGCTGATAAGCATAGCCGCCCGGCTCACCTGTTAAGTGATGGACAACGCACTATTTTAGCCATGACGGCCGATATAGCTTATCGAGCGGCCGTACTGAATCCTCATCTGGGGGATAGGGCAATTTTGGAAACGCCTGGCATTGTTCTGATTGATGAACTTGATTTACATTTGCATCCTAACTGGCAACGGAAAATCATTAAGCGTTTAAGAACCACTTTTCCCTTGATTCAATTTATTGCTACGACACATTCTCCCACTATCGTGCAATCTTTGCAGCCGGGTGAAGTGATTAATTTGAATGATTATGACATGGGTGAATATTATGATAAGAGTATTGAGGATATACTGGAATGGGTGATGGGTGTGGATAATCCCCAACGTAGTCAACGTTATAAAGACATGGTAACCGCAGCTAAAGAATATTATCAGGTGTTAGAAAATGCCAAATCAGCTTCCCCTGAAAAAATGGCAGAATTAGAAAGACGTTTAGATGAATTAGTCGCGCCGTTTAGCGATGATGTTGCCTATCATACTTTTTTAGAAATGGAACGTACCGCGGCCGGATTAGGGAGAAAACATGAGACCCGTTGAAATAGGAATTGTGCCTACAGATGACAATGGACAACCTAAGCAATACAGTGAGTATCAACAAGCTCGCCCTGATTTAATCAAGCGTTTAGGTGAGTATTGTTCATTTTGCGAGGGGCGCATAGCAGCAAATCTGGCTCTAGAGCATATTTTACCAAAAAGTTTGCATCCTCAACTGGCACTCTCTTGGGATAATTTTCTGATTGCTTGTACCAATTGTAACTCGACAAAAGGTAGCCAAAATATTGATCTAAAAGACTATTATTGGCCTCATCAAGACAATACAGCCCGTGCTTTTGTTTATCAACGAGGTGGCTTGGTTTCAGTCAATAAAGCACTCAAATCTTTTGCCCAAAATAAGGCCCAAAGAACACTTGAACTGACGGGCTTAAATAAAATTGGGGTAAATTCAACCATCAGTGATAGACGGTGGATGAGCCGACGTGATACTTGGAATATCGCGCAAAGGGCAAGACAAAACCTATTAAAAAACAATACGCCTGAAATGCGTGAACAAATTGTAGAGACAACACTGGCAAGAGGTTTTTGGTCAATTTGGATGACTGTCTTTCAAGATGACGTTGATATGTTAAATCGCTTTATTCAGGTATTCCCTGGCACCTGTTGCCAATGCTTTAATCAACAAGGACAAGCTGTTCATCGTCAAGGTGGTGCATTATGATTAGACTTCTCCCTTAATAAACTAAGTCCTTGATTTTTATTATCAAAGTATATCGTACTTTCAATGGGTTACGTTTATTTAGGGATAAGTTTATTATAAGTGTCCTCATTTTCAAAGGAAAATTTAACCATGACTCAAGAAAACCTTCGCATTAAAAATCCCAGCGTCACGCTTTACGCTTTTCATCTCCGTTCTGAGATGACAGCTGAAGTGGTAGCTGATGCCCCTCATTTATGGGAAAAGTTGAGGCACATCGGCGAGTTTTTTGCTATGCCCGATTTCCAATACTTCACTGATAGAATGATTTGTTATCAAAATGGTCAATATGATCCTGACGGTGAACAAGGGCAACCCACTTATTTTCTTGAATTGATTCAACCAGCAGGTTTGTTGTCTTTTTCGTCTGGGCTTGAAGATAATCTGAAGCTGGGGGCTTCTATTTATCCGCTAAGGCTACACGATACTTATGCGGTTGATTTAACTTTTTTTCTTCAAAATCAAGTCGTTGATGTCAATCAGTTGTCTCGTTTTAATCCTCAAGGTTGTTTGATGCCGAACCATATTCAAGCCTCGTTGGGACAAACTTTGTTGCTGTCTGTTGAACCGATTGGGAATGAGATCGCGGATCAAGATTTGGCTGATGAATGTGTTAATGCTTTGTTGCAAGAGACTCATCAACCTTCTCCTCCTTTGAGTCGTGAGGGGCGATTGTTTGG
>JAYQWI020000482.1:0-9339 GCA_035871815.2 Candidatus Parabeggiatoa communis | reverse complement strand
TGATCAGTGTCATTGTCACGATTCCTCTCAATGAAACAGGCCTTGAATGGTATTTACAGGCCGCTTTAAACAGCGTTGTGCAGCAAATCTATCCCCACTGGGAATTATGCCTTATCACTGATACCCATAATACCTTGCTTGAAAGCTACTGTCGCCGCTATCCCGAACAAATCAAACTCGCCTACAGTCAACCCGAACAATCACTCGCCAGCCAAATCAATACAGCACTGGCATTAGCCACAGGCGACTATACCGTTTTTTTGTGGGCGGATGATGTTTTAAGCGAAGACGCACTGTTAGAAGTAGCCAAAAGGATTAATCAAGCTGCCGAACCCATTGATATGCTGTACTCTGATGAGGATCAAATGAACGATCTTGAATGCTTTCATAAGCCTTATTTTAAGCCAGCATGGGCACCTGAAATGCTTAAGGGCCAAATGTATACCGGACAATTAGGTGTTTATCGTACCTGCTTATTAAAAGAAATCGGCGGAATGCGTGAAGTCATGGATTCTCAAGCATTAGGAGAATGGGCAGCCAAGCTATTGAAAGAACAAATCAATCAAGGGCAATGGCTCAATTTCATCAAAAAAATCAATCTATTTTATAAAGCCCAGCACGAACTGCATTTATGGGATTTGGTATTGAAATTCACCGAAAAAACACAACGTATTGAATCTATTCCAAAAATCCTTTATCACCGTCGTCGGCATTCGCCGGTTTCCATCACTCAAACGCATCATTTAAAAATTGTTCAACAAGCCTTGGATAGAGAAGGGTTAGGAGGGCGCGTCACACCCAATCCCCTTGTCGCGCATAGCCACATCCTACATTATCCCGTCCAAAGACAACCGCTCGTCAGTATTATCATACCCACTAAAGATATGGCGGCCATGCTGGCACAGTGTATTGAAAGCATTCGCACCCTCACCACTTACCCCAACTGGGAAATCATTATCGTTGATAATGGCAGCACTGACGCAATCACTTTAGCCCTGTTTGAAAAATATAAGGCAAAATTAGGCCAAGCTTTTACAGTCTCTCGACACGACATCCCTTTTAATTTTTCCAAATTAGTCAATCACGGTGTCAAAGCCGCTAAGGGTGACATCATCCTATTGCTCAATAACGACACAACCGTTTTAGGGCCCCCGGATTGGTTACAAGACATGATAGGCTTTGCCCAACACCCCGAAATAGCCGCGGTAGGGTGTAAATTATTGTATCCAGAAGATAATACCATTCAACATGCCGGCCTCATTTGCGGCCTAGGCGGAATTGCGAATCATGGGCATAAACACTTTCCCGCCAACAGCACAGGTTATTTTAATCGCCTAGCTATCGTCGCGAATTACTCAGCGATCACAGGGGCCTGTCTCATGATCAAACGGACACTCTGGGAACAAGTCAACGGTTTTGATGAGCATCTCGCCATAGCCTTCAACGATGTCGATTTTTGTCTCAAACTACTCCACAAAGGTTTACGTCACGTCGTACTACCCCACGTCACCTTTTATCACCACGAATCCAAAAGCCGAGGTTTGGAAGATACCTCAGCCAAGAAAAAACGTTTACGCCAAGAAGAAGCCTACATGAAACAACGTTGGGGTACCATTTTGCAAAACGACCCGTTTTATAATCCCCATTTAACTAAACAAGCCGAAGACTTTAGACTCGCATCAGACTCCATTTACTATTGTCAATCAGCCAAGAAATGGTGGAAGCTGTGGTGAGCGTTCTATCTAATCTATAACTTTCATCACCTTTATGCCACACTACCATTTTTCAAAGTTCACGGAGTTCAAAAACTCATAATTACAAATCACTGAGTATGGTTAGCCAGTCACTTGAATACCTAATTTTTGATAAAACGTTTCTTTATTATGAACATTAGAACGTACTTGTAAAAATTTGAGTTGTATTTGTATTCTATGACGTAATTCTTCGTGTACTTGTTTAGGATTTTCGTATCTGACGGGTAAAATATCTTCTTCAAGAAATAAAATGGCAGTCATTTTACGCTTGTAACGTGCATCCTTTGTCAATTTTGAATGTGCAAATAAATAATCACAAAACGGTGCTAATACTGTCTCTTGGCAACGATAAGCACCGTATAAACCGATTAAAGTATCACGTACTTTTTGTGATACCTCAATAGACAATTCACCATTTTTAAAACGTGTTTTGTTTTCAATCCGATACCCTCTGAAATCTTTGACTTCAATTAAAAACAATCCCTTTTCTTCAGACAAAGCTAAAATATCGACTGCTCCTGTACCTTGACATTGATGTACCTTACGACGATAAAAACCGGGTTTATCATATTGATTGACTTGCCATGTTTCAGGAAAATGGAAGGTTAACTTTTTCTCGGTAATCGTTAACATACCTTAATCCCTATAAAAAACGTCTTGTGCTCTATCATACTGATCCAAGGCAACTTCAAGTGCAACTATTGTAGATAAGTCATCTAAATTCTCTCCTTGCACGACTCGAATTTCTGCGTCTTCTTCCAACAATTCGAAAAAATGCGCTTTGGTTTCACGCGCATCAACGCGCAAAGCCAATTCTTTCATTAAAAATAAGTCTTGAGTCGTTAGCACAATTTGTACACCCGTATTGGCAAGTTGAACCAATGTGTCAACCAATTTGACTCGTAATTTGGCATTTAAATTCGTTTCAGGTTCTTCCCAAAATAAGGTACTGCCTTTTGTTAATGATCCGTTTAAAATCAAATAGTTTAGCATGGCAATTTTGCGAATGCCTTCGGGAATGAGGTAGATTTCTCTCTTTTGTTGTTCCGATAATTTCAGATAAAAACGGTTAACGTCTAATATAAGTTTGCCTGGTATGAGCTTTTCAAGTGGTGCTACCCAATCGGCAATGTCGTCACGACGTTTGCCACGCAATACAAATCGACTTAAGGCTTTACATAAATCATAATAGGTTTCATCAAAAGCCAATTCTCTATCTTCATAGCTGGCGATGAAGCCGGGATAAATGGATAACACTTCTTTTACTGGAAAAAACAGCGGTGGTAAAACAATATTGTTGACTTGGTTTTTTTGAACATAAGACTCAAACGAGGGAGAGTGTAAAATAGTCACTTTATCCTCAGTTGAGGAAACCGATAATGCCAGCGTTAATTCGGGAGTAGCTTGCCCAAAAAAATACGGTATCAGTGTGATTTCTGCATCTGTCACCGAAGAATGGCATAAATGACTTAAGTTATCGGGTTTAAAAACATTTTTTAATTTTCGGCTAGGCTCTAATGCCCACCATGCCTCTGAAAGAGAGGTTGCAGAATGCAAATATTCTCTCAATGCTTGTTGCAACACATATAAGGTGGTATAAGCTAATGTGAGCAAATGACTTTTACCCGTTCCATTGTCACCAATGATAACATTAAGTCCAGGGGCAAATTCAAAAGTGGCATCAGAAAATAGGGTAAAATTTTTGGCGTGTAAAGTGTTTAACATCTGATTTAGGGTTGATAAATGAGTTTTAGATATTGAATTTTTGGTCTGTTCTCATGTTCATTTGTTCATAATTGACTTTTTCGCGCCAATCAGAAATGTCATAATCATATCACACTACAAAACGCTTCATAAGAAAAATAGCCACCCAATTTGTCTCTTGTCGTTGAATCCTCATAACCGAATTGAGATTTTAACGGCCTGATTAGGTGATAGCAATCAAGCATGAACACGAAAATAGCGACATGAAAATTTTGTTTGTAGAAAATCACGCTGTCTTTGCAAAAATCGTTACTGAGACATTGCTTAATCAGCACACTGTTAGGATTGTCTCAACACTATCAAAAGCTTGGGCGCTTCTTTCTCAAGATGACTATGATGTCGTTTTGGTTGATTTTGATTTGGATGATGGCAAAGGGGATGAATTAGTCAAAAAAATCAGAGCGCAGAATTGGCCTGTAAAAATCGTGGCGGTTTCCTCGCATGAGCGCGGTAATTTGGCTTTGCAAAAAGCGGGAGCGGATGCCATTTGTGGTAAATTAACATTCAGACAACAGATTGAGGAGGTGATTGAGCAGGTAGTGCAACAATCTGGATAATTGATGGGCAAGCAAACCGGTATGCTTGAGATAGAACGCTGATTATCATGATCAAACTGATTAACACTGATTAAAATTACCCCTGAAACCCTGGGATTTTACAGATGATATGATGATGTGTAATTGGAGTGCAAAATTTATTTTGCCGTGATATTGGAGTGCAAAATTTATTTTGCATCGGTGTATAGTTTTATAAAAAAACTTTATTCAATCGGAAAACGCTATAGCTCCGCTGGCCCAGCGAAGCCCACCCTACAAAAAACTAGCTTTTAAATCAAATACTGAAATAATGAGGTATAACGATGAGAGGTGGAGATTGGGGCTATCTCGCGCAGCTTCGAGCAGAAGTTGATCTCGCTACGCTCGGAACGAAGTTGAACTCGCTACGCTCGGAACGAAGTATCACATTCAACCCCTTCGGGGTAGCGCGTTTTAATATTTTAGGATTGATTCGCTTTTGTACTTCATACAAGCGGGAAACGCTATAACACCCTAACTGCAAAGCCCTACCCCCCATTTAGTCAAACGGAATGTTTGATTTGATGATCAAAATAGGTACTGGATTAGCGGAGAGTCAATGACTAATCACATCATTTAGTGATTTCAACCCTCAAAAATCAATTTTAAATGACGACAGTACCCATTTCTTGTTTGATTAGAAAAAACTGCCAATATTCTCAAAAATTTCTTGAATAGTATTCGGATTACCGTATTTAACCTGAGTTGCACTTTTTTCTGCAATAGAATCAAGTGTATCCCTATCTGGTTCGTTACCATAAGCCACTGGAACCACAATGATTGGATTACGAACTTGACGATGCGCCTCAATGGCTAATTTGACACTTTCTAGCGTCTGTTTACTGGATGTATCGTACCCATCACTCAACACCACTACGGCATTAATCCGTCTCTGTTCATCTTGAGTGCCCACTTTTTTCAGTATCTCAAAAGCTTGCAAAATCGCATCATAGAGGGATGTGAGGCCAGACGAACTTAGGTTGTTCACCTCTTGACGAAGCTTAGCCTTGTTTGCCTCATAATAGTTAAGTGCTACCTTCTGTTCAACTTTGTCATTAAAGCTTATCAGTCCCACTCTGTTTTTTTGTGACATCTTGTCTAAAAAAACCAAAGCCGCTTTTTTGGCTTGCTCAAGCTTATTATCGTCACTCATTGAGCCTGATATATCAATCAGTAACAGCACATCTGTCTGCTTTTTGACCAATTTCCAATTTTTTTGTATAGCAGCCACAACCTTGCCGGTTGGAGTAGGCAAAATTTTGAATGGCTGTTTGGGATCAACACCATATTTTTGTGTGATCGGATATGCCAGTGTTACATCGCTATTAACCGGGCGAAATCCATGCGCTAACACCTTTTCTTGGATGTCTTTACTGAGAATAAAGTCCGTGAATGTTTTGGCCGCTTTACGCTGTTCTTTGTTTACCCAAGCTGCATTAAGAATAGCAAATGGGTGTCCATGTATAAAGGTGCCTTCTTTGGGGTAGAGTGCAACCAATTTGTCTTCTTGGTCAGAAGCCTTTTCGCGTTGTTGATTGATATAGATTAAGTCATTCTCTTCTAACGCGACAAAATCAAGATAATCAGGCCCTTGTGCAATATACTCCTTAAATTCTGTTGTGCGGGATGAATAGTGGCGAATTAAGTGTTCAATGTCGCGCACCCCTTGTTGTACTTTTTTATCCTTTACCTGCGCCAATTCCAAATGGCTCAAATTGGGATTTTTAGCATGGTAGCGGGCACTGGCATAAAACTCAGAAATCAGCGTTGATAAGGCAGTTGAACTGACAAAGGGATCAGTGTGACCATAATAAACGTCATTGTGTGTTGTCTTTATACCATAATCAGCCCAACCTTTGGGTGAATTTAACACGGCTAACAATTCTTCCCAACCAACTGGTTTTTCCCCATGTTTTGCCTGAATGGCTTTAAGGCGGCTTTCCCAAATGGCTATGACGACGGGTGCCCTAGCAGTATCTCGAATCTCATCTTTATTCTTCAAATCAAAGACTGATTGGCGAGTTTTATAATTGACTAGACTAAGCCAATGACTGACCGAAGGGGAGAAAATCGTGGGTTTTTTACCATGCTCATTGTCAGGATTGATGATGGCATTAATGATAGCCTTGGCAATGACACCTGATGAACCGGCTTCACCCTTAACCAAAATGGGAATTTTGGCATTGCGGTAACTGTCGTTGAAATCTTTAATGGCATCAACGAGATAGCCGGCTTCCTCTGGGGCGTAGATGATAGAAATCTCTACCGGCGTTTTTGACGTTTTTGAAATTTGTCCGACCGCCTGCAAACTGATGAGAAATAGACTCAACCCAATGAGGAGAGTCCCAAGACCAAACGTTTTGAGTTTGGATAGAAAATTGATTGGAGGGATTTTAAAAATCATTGATTATCCTCGGTGCAAAGAAATCAAATAGGTAAATCAATATTTTTAGAGCTTTATGACGCAAACGAATTTCTATTTTTGGTAAAAATCGGATTGCTTAGTTAAAAATATAAAAATCTTGTTTACCTACATAAATAGGCATTTCAAAAGTGTTTTAACATTTTTCATAAAAACAACACTTATCAAATGCCTAAGAAGAGGATATCAAGCGATTGGCGAGACGCTTCCGTACCCTCAAGAGAATTTGGGTTTAGTCGCATTTAGCCTCTTGCCCGTTAGCCTCATAATTTGGTCGTGATGCAATATGGCTGATGAAGTCCAAAGTTTGGTTCAACTACCCAAACTCAAGTAAACAAGTTTGGAGTCTTAAAAACATATCACCCACATTTCAGAACGACCAGAATCTTTTCTAACCTTTATCAGTAGTTCGAAAAAAAATAAAAGCAAAATAAATTTTGCACTCCAAAGCCGCAAAATAAATTTTGCACTCCAAAGCCACAAAATAACAGATGCTGTCCATTCGGAGCCGCAAATCAATTTGCTTTGACAATCGGCCCTTCAATATTTATTGATATGACCTTTTTTTATGCGCTTTTTCGTTCTACTGTTTATATCAAAATGTCTTTGATACGATGAAGTGATTTGTGTTATTTCTGAAGTGATACTTATTCATTCAATCTGTTTTTCGACGCACACAGATCGTTCCCAGTTTCTTAGGTTATTAAATTTGAAATCATGAAAATTGACCGTTTTCCACTTTTCATGACCATTTTGTTTCAACCAATCAAGATTGTTGTAGATTTTGTTTGCTAACTTACCGACATTGTTACAAATGTCATTTCGCTCATTATAATCATAGGTGATTAAAACAGCTTTAACTGCAATGGTCTGTACGTATTCCTTTTGCCAATCGCCGTAGGTCGAAGCCGGTATTGTCGTACTTGGGTACAAGTAGGTGAATTCCTTCTTTGGCGTGATAGGCAGTAAATGTAAATCGCTATTTTGGGCGATATCCTTGAAGCATTTCACAGGATATCCCGCGACATGAAATATCGCGTCAATCTGACCATTAAGCAATTCATTAATCGCCTCTGTACCCCCCTTTTTAACGTACTTTGGCTCAATTTTCGCTAATTTAAATAACTGAGTAGCCGTCAAATAGGAGTCACTTTTTTCTTGACCAATTGCCACGCTTTTTCCTGTCAAATCATAAAAGCTGCTTATCTCCTTCTTTGCCAGTATATGGACTTCCTTGTTGTACAGAGGAAAAACCATTTTGATCTGCTTCATTTTTTGGGCTTCACCCAGATAGTCCCTCATATAGGAAAGCGCATCTGATTGTGCGATGCCTAGTTGAATATCTGGTCTGTCATGAATAGCATTGATATTATCAAGTGAGCCATTGGCGGGAAAAGCTGTCGGGCCTATGTTATTAAGGGCAAGCAAGTTGTTGATATCAGTACCTATTTGAACGTCAATCTCATTTTCGCTTTCTGTACAGCGTACAGGTTCTGTATCAAAGCAAATCGAAGAACACTTTACGACAATCTCGTCATAAAAGCTTTTAGCCTCTTTGCGCAAAATATTGTCATATAGATCATTAATAATAGCTCCTATTATAGTAAGAACAATAAGACTGATTAATGTCTTTAGCCAACTCCTTTTCTTTGCCCCATTCTCATTCTTATTCATTGCTTCAGTCTCCTATTCCTTTTTTCAAAATCAAAATAGTCGCATAAGCCTTTTGATTCTGGGCGTGAACGCGGCAAAAAAACATCACAGTTTCTACCACTGAAAAGGGGGAACGTATTATGACACATTAATCTAATGAGGACAAGATGTGTTTAGACCGATAGGCGAAATATAACCCATAAAAAACACTTATCTTATCAGTCATTAATGAGCACTTGTCAATTATCAATTCTCAATTGCTTTATTTATCGCAAAGTGGCTTTAGAAAATATTTAGCACCAAAACCCCTAACTAAAAGCGTGACATTGAGATTGTCATAAAAATCATCTCAATTTGTGAGTGTTTTCAGGCAAAGCCGTATTGAGCTAGGGAACAAAAAAATCAGAACGCAAAATTGTTTTGTGAAAATCGTGGCGGTTTCCGCGCATGAGCGCGGTAATTTGGCTTTGCGAAAGGTGGGAGAGGATGCTATTTGTGGTATATTATTAATATTTAGACAGATTGAAGCTGTGGTTGATACCGTAATGAAATAATACTGGTATTGATGGATAGGCAAACTGGTAAGCTTGAGATAGAATATTAGTTATGATGATCAAACTGATTAAGGCGGATTTCAAAATCCGCCTGTGCTATCCAAAATCTTAGAAGGATAAAATAAGTGAATACAGAATCAAAAACACGTCTTGCGCTGGCTCAATTGTCTTTATTAGGTTTATCAGTGGGTGATGCCTTTGGACAAGGTTTTTTCGCACCTGATTGGTATGCCAAGAGACTCATTGAGCACCGAACCTTACCCATGAAACCCTGGGATTTTACAGATGATACGATGATGTCTATAGGCATTGTTGAAGTATTAAGTCAGTATGAAGAAATCAATCAAGATGCGTTAGCTCAGACATTTGCTCGTCATTATATTGAGGAACCGAATCGGGGTTATGGTGGCATGGCGCACTTTATTTTAAGAAGTATAAGTGAAGGGATGCACTGGCGATCCGTATCCCAAAAGGTTTTTGATGGTATGGGTTCAATGGGGAATGGGGGAGCCATGCGTGTCGCGCCGCTGGGGGCTTATTTTTTCGATGATATCGAAAAGGTGATTCATCAAGCGACTTTATCAGCCGAAGTGACGCATGCTCATCCAGAAGGGCAA